>JAFSVH010000001.1 GCA_017450215.1 Bacilli bacterium
ACAGTTATAATATCATCATAAAAGTAATATTTCATTTCTTCTTCATCAAGCTCACTCATAATTTGCTTAAGTTTTGGAATATCTTCTTCTTTTTCCACAAAAATTCTTCCATAACCTTTTCTATTGAATTTCATTTCATAATGTTCCATAGTTTCTCCTTTATTTAACACTAAATACGGCAAATTCGCCATTTTTGCATTTACCTGTAATTACATCATATTCAAATAAATATTCTTCATTTTCTAAAGTAAGACTTATTGCTACTTCTCTAGGTTTAGCATTTTTATACGGTTTAAACATTTCAGTTTTAACTTTTACCTCACAAATCTGGTCAAAAGCATCATAATCTAAATCTTTTACTAACACTTTGTTACCATTCATCATTGTTAAGGCTTTAAAAGATAATTCTCTACTCATGTAATACCTCAAAATATAATAAGGATAGTATCTATAATACTATCCTTATTATAACATAATATGGTTTTATTTGTCAAGTAATTTTTAAAGAAATTTATAGAATACTATCTGCTGGCAATTGCTCAGTATAAATAATTGTACCATTAGAGGATAAATATTGAGCGATATCAGTTAAATCTCCATCTATAAGTGGATATCTATCTAAAGCAATTACATCATAAGGTGTTTTATCAATATATGGAAGAACTTCAAAAGCTGCATTTAAATCTTTGGCGTATACAGGTCTAAAATAATTTAAATTTTCTTTACCAACAATAGCATCAATATAACCTAACCATTCTTGATAATCAATAGTGTTAGTAATAAAAATTACTTTCTTATGATTAATTAAATCATCACAGCAAATATTTAATAACTTCCTAGTTGAACCATATCCCGCCTTAGCTGAAACTTTAATAATCATTTTTCATTCCTCTTATTAGCAGTTTCATTCCTTTTATTCATAGCTGTTGTAATAGCATTGAAAATCGTATTTGCGGTTGTATTTACGAATTGTTCCCCTTGATTTAAATTACTATCAATTTTTACTTCAATATTAGGAGTAGCACTATTAGTATTTCTTACATCATCCTTAAATGAATTAATATCTGTAACAGTAGAATAAGTAATTTCTAAAGGTTTCCCTGTAGTTGTAGTCATATATGGTAATGTGCAAAGGCAAATCCCACTACCACCATTCTTAGGATTATTAGTACAACCTTCACAAACACTAGGATAATTATCAAAATCATGGAAGTTAAATACATTATCCTTTAAAGGTTTATAATCAATATTACTAATCTTTTCAAGTGCTTCTTTATATTGTTTCATTAATTCCTTATAAAGCTTTTCATAATTAGGCTGTTTTTTATTATATTTGCCATCTACAATATCTTCTAAGAAATTCCCAGCAAGACGATGAAGTAATTCAATATCACCAGTATTATCAATTGTACAATCATACTTTGTTTTATTAACTTCTTCAATTAACTCAGGGACTTCATTAGTAGACTTATTACTGTTTTTAATTAGAAGTGTGATTACATTCCAATCTGGGTGAGTTTCTGCTACTAAATTTTTAAAACTAGTAATATCATAACTCTGTCGGCAATTAACAAATACAATATGAGTAGCACTACCATTCATTTGTTCTAGCTTTTCAACATGTTCAATTACCTTCTTGTTGGGAATATCACCATATTTTGTTAATGCTTCTTTAATATCATAAAGAAGTTTTCTACCCTTTTCGTCTTTCTCACCATTCCAACCAGCATAAACAGCTACTAATTTAACAAAATCTACTGTTGAAACTTCATAAACAACAACATTCTTCCAACGTTTCTTGCTATATTCTTGACTTTGTTTACAAAATTCACTTTTCCCTACTCCACCTACACCATTAATTACAACAATATTTACCATTAAATATACTCTCCTTCCACATGTCCTGATAAAATTCCTGCATCTTGTAGTTTTTTCATTTCTTCTTCAACAAATTCTAATACTTTATGAGCACAAATATTCTCTGGATTCTTACTAAGAATATGCTGATAATCATATGGTTGACAAAAATCATCGTCAAGCAAGTCAATACTTAATTGAGCACCCTTATAAGGTTCAAGATACCAATGTACTGCAAAATCAAATTCTGCTCCCTTAAAGCTAAACATCTTCATATAGTACCAACTAGCAGGAATAGATAAACAAGGTTTTGCATATCTAAAACCAAAATTGGTTAAATTTTCTTCATTAAAATGGAACTTAATTTTATTGTTTACTCCTAATCCATTACAGTCAACATCTTCTGTAAACATAGGAGCACAATTAGTATACTTTTCTTTGTCTACAATATCTGAAATATATTGCTTAAAACGACTACGAAAGTTTTTACGAAACTGCTTATTAAATCCATTAGCCTTTAAAAGCTCATTAAATTCTTCATCAGTAGAAACTTTACCAAGATATTTATCTTCTGTATTTTTATCAATTGTCTTTAGAAAATAAATATCTTGTCCAGCAGTATAAACATGATAATATGTAGTTGTAGTATTAATATTCTGTTCCATTGTTCTCCTTAATCCTTTTAATTACAATTTCTTCCGTGTCAATATTTGTCCATAAATTAATAAAACTGATATTATCTAAAAGTTTATCAACAATAATTTTTTCTCTATCTGTAAGAGTAGAAGCTAATTCATCACCAAATACCATTCTAAAATAATTATTGTTTCCTTCTAGTAAATTTGTTGTTTCTACTCCTAAAATTTCTGCAAATATTTGTAATTCATGAAAACTTAAAATCTTTTCTCCATTAACGATTAGACGTAAACTAGCACCACTTATATGTATACTTTTCTCTTCTAAAATTGATTGAATATCTTTAAAACTCATATTTTTAGCTTGCATAGCAAACCAAATATTTGCACCAATATTCCTCATTCCACCTGTAACATCATTCATAAATTTAATGTTTCTCCTGCCTTAAATTTATTTGCTAAATATTCAATCGTTTGTGGAGTATAATTCATATAAGGCATCATACAGCCTACATTAATAAGCTGTCCATGATTACCATATTCAAAAGGATTCTTTTTATGAAGAATATGCAATTGATTAATAAAATCAAGTATAACTTTACTTTCAACAGTATTATTATG
>JAFSVH010000091.1 GCA_017450215.1 Bacilli bacterium
ATTAATTTATTAATTTATTTATCAATTTATTTATTTATTAATTTAATATATTTATTATTCAATATCTAATTTATCACCATATTTTTTATATGTTTTAATTACACCTTTATAATATTTATCTAACTTATTAGCAATCTCATTCATATATTTCTCAACAATAGCATCACAACTCTTGTTAATAGCAGTAACTGCTTTTTGAATATTTTCATTAGATGATCTAATTGCACTTACTTCTTTTTCTAAGCTTGCTAAAGGTTTATCTAAATATGTATTCTTTAAACTGTCAAATTCAGAAATAAATTCAGTTTGAGCTGCTAAATTTAATTTTTGATTTGTATTAGCTACAATAACATCCTTAAATCTCATTGTAAGAGATGTAATAATAGTAAGTATAGTAGTTAAATATGAAGGTCTAACTGCATACATATCAGGATATTCTTTAACTCTATATATTGGAAGGATATTTTCATTATCATTCTCTAAATTAGAAACAAGAACTGCATATTTGCATCCTTTTTTATTTCTATCTTTATCAAGCTTTTGATAATGATCAGAATTCTTTTTCTTATTTTCTGATTCTAAAAGTTCATTCTTCATTTCTAAGCAAATAGAAGAAAGTGGTTCACCTGTATGATTTTCATCTAAGTAAATCTTAAAGATAAAATCAGCTTTTGTTCCTCTTGATTCACCATCTTCCTTAATTGAAGTGTTATCCTTTTCCCAAGTACAATTATCAAAACCAATTTGCATTAAATTATTAACTAATTCACTGCAATATTTTTCTAAATCTTCACCAACTTCTTTATTACTCATACGAACTTTAAAATCTCTTAATTTTTCGAATTCATCATTTAAATTCTTATAATCAGATTCTTTCTGTTCTAATTCTTGCTTAAATTGTTTTTGAAGTTCTTCTTCTTTTATCTTCAATGCTTCATTAATAGCAAGTTCTTTCTTTGCATCAAATCCATCAATTGTGCCTTTAAGACTTTGGATTTCAACTTCTTTTTCTCTTAAAGCGTCACTAATAGCAAGAGCTTTCTTTGCATCAAAGCTTGCAATAGTATTATTTAGGTTTTGAATTTCTTCTTCCTTTTCCTTTAATGCTTCACTAACTGCAAGTTTTTTCAGGTTTTCAAAATTAGAAATTTGGTTATTCAAATCTTGAATTTTCTTTTCAAATTCTAATTCTTTGTTTTTAATTTCAGCACCTAATAATTTTTCAGTTTCTTCCTTTTGCTTTTTTAAAGCCTCATTTAATTTCTTTTGATAAACATCATCTTTAGCTTCATCAATTCTCTTTTCAATTTCTGAAGTATCAATATTATGAATATTTGACAAAAGAATGTAATCACCTGCTTTAGCATCTTCATCTAATCTAATTTCATTTTTGTTAATTAATAATACTTTAGTTATTTCTTTTCCCATAATTATCTCCATCTTTCATTACAATAATATCATATCACATAAAATACTAAAACCAATGAAATTTTTTTATTATTTATTTATTACATTTAGGGCATAAACATTTTTGATTCAAATAATAATCAGCAGTTCTGGTTTTCCATTCATAACCACATTCATTACATTTATATTTAGCTTCATATGTAAAACAATCAAATTCGAGCACATTAATTTTGTTATTAGTCATTCCATTAACTTCTTCATTATACATAGCAATTCTTTTTTTCAGAGATTTACCTGAATAAGATACTGTCTTTTTATCAACTGATGCAACTTCATAAAAGCTAATAGGATAACCAAGTTCTTTCATTATCTCTAATTCATCAATAGAATCTCTAAGTCCATTATGAACTTCGTAATACCCCCATTTTCCACGTTTGAAAAAATGACTTTGCACACGAGAGCCCAGGCCGATATCCAGGTACTTTAGGTGTAGAGATTTGACCTCCCCCTCCCCTAGATATCATTATATTCTCACGAATTACCGAATAATTAGGGAATTGCTGAGAATTTTAATCAAAACGAGAGTAGTTAAATAGCTCAAGAGTTCTTCAAGGAGGATAGAACCTATGGCTATGACGGAACTATTTTATTTATTTATTATTTTTAAGGTGGATAAGTTGTGCATCATTCATAAGTCTTGCCTTTAAGGTTTCAACTAAATGAGCATCAACTTTCATATTTTTCCAATCAGAAAGATCTCTATTTGTAATAAGTACAATACTTCTTGTTTCGCTTAAGAAAATCAAAGTCCTATAAGTTTCAAGAAGTTCTTCATATGTTGGAGTGATATAAAATACTTCATCTATTATTAATGCATCAGCTTTTAATATCATGCTCCATTGTCTAGGTTTTGCTTTCTTTATAAAAAGAAGATTATCAATTGTTAAATATTTAACCTTAGCTTCTTTTAATATCATTGCATTACCAATTTCAGCTGCCAGTGCTGTCTTACCACTTGAACATTCACCAACTATAATGATGTTTTGAATATTATTTTTAAAATCAAATTGTTTAATTCTATCTAATTGCCATTCAAGGCCTTTAGTAATTTTAGAATAATCGAATACTTTTTTAGGTAGATGAGAATCGTTTTTTAATTCTTTGATTTTATTTTGATATCTAATATTTATTTCTTGTTCTAGAATCTTATATAAATATTCTTTATTAGAAATAATCTCATTATCAATATCAATGACACCATTTGCAATATTCATAAGGTTTAACTTTCTGGCAAGTTCTCTTATTTCACTAACTTCTGCCATCAAGTGCCTCCCTTATTTCATTTGCTGTTTCTTTATATTTTTTATAAACATGTGCACTAATATATTTTTTAGCTCTAGCTTCTCCATGTTTATACATAAGAAAACTTGATAGCTCCATCATTGAGCACTTATCTTTAGCTAAACAATATTTAACAGCTTCATTAATTTCATCTTCAGAGTAATATTTCCTCATTAATATAAATCTTCTACACTGACCATAAACATATCTTGGCTTTTGTTCACGCATTCTCTTAAGAAAACTTATTACATCTTCATTACCTTTATATAATGATTTTAGTTCATCTTCTTCGGTTGGTTTATCATCTGCAGTATATGTAACAGATACTACTTGACCTTTACCTAAAGCTAGTTTATGTTTATAAATTAAATCATTGGTTAAGGCATGATATATTAAAATATAGTCATCATGTTTTTCAATTCTTACTCTATCACCATCTTTAGAACTTTTAAGAGGAAGTTTATAATAATTTTTTTCGTATTTGATAACACCTTTAGATATTGACACTACTTTAATATCATTCTTTTTTGTTTCATATACTTTTTGAAGTAAATTAACTTCTTTCTTAAATAATTCTCTTGGTGGCATTTTAGTGTAAGTGTTAACAAGACCATTTCCATCTCTATCAAGCCAAGATAAGCAATCTGCATTTAATCTATCAATACCATAATATGTTCTATCTACTAAAAAATTATCTTTAATATATTTTACGGCATTTTCAACTTTACCTTTAGTTTCAGGATCATATCCTCTGCATAAATAAATTGAATATCCTGTATTCTTAACATATTCTTCAAATTCTTTAACAAAAATGATGCTTCCCATATTTTCAGATACAATCATTGTTTTATCTTGGTCATAAACAATTGTTTGTGGTCTACCACCAAAATATTTAAATGCATAATTATGTGCATCGATTACTTTTTTAGCTATAAAAGGGTCAATACTAAAATATGCAAATTTCATTCTTGAAAATGATAATGTCATAACAAAGAAATAAACTCTTATGTTATTACCATACATTGATTTTAAAACAAATTGACCAAAATCAACTTGTGCTTGATATGCTGGCTCAGTAACATCTTGCATTACATATCTTCTTTTTGGCTTTTCAAAACCTGTTTGACTTCTTAGATTCTTTATATACCTATAAAATGTAGAATTAGGTATTTTAAAATCAGGAAAATCATCTTTAATTCTTCTTAATAACACCGTATTATTTATTCCCGGATAAACTTTAATTATCTCAAGTAAATACTGGCGATAATTATCTAGAATAAATTCATGCTCTTTTTCAAATTTATAAAAATATTCTTCGTTTCTATTCCACCAACTATAGACTGTTTTATAAGATAAATTTAAAATTTGAGCAACCTTATTCATCGATATTCCAAGCATCTTATATTCTTGGATTTTCTTAAACTGTTCAATTCCTAACATTTTTTAATCCTCCTCATTAATTTATTTAGAATTGAAACTTCTGCTTGCATCATATTAGTAGCAAGCCCTACATACTCTCATAGTGCACCACCTCCTTCATGTATTAAAAAAGTGATGATAAGGAATCCTCCATTACCACCACTAGGAATTATATTATAAAATACAGTGTCTTTTTGAGTGACATTTACAGTGACATCAGCACTTATATGACATGGTCTACCATAGTCTATATACAACTTTCTCTATATAGGTATTTTTAGCCCGTTTTTCGCTATATGCAATAGTTTGTATTATGACTATGAACGACTATGTCATTTTTAGTTATTCATCATAATTTTTGAAGTGTTCTAACCACTCATTAACGATATTATAAAACTCCTCGCCATAATATTTTGGAACATATAAATCGACATCTTTATACTTATATTTCATAAGAGCGTATGAAAAGGCATATGCATCAAGTTCGGAATCCTGTTCAAAATATTTAGGATTCTCATTACCATTTTCATCTAATGATTTTATATAGTGCTCACCTTCATATATCCATTTTTCAATTAAATTAGGATCTACGCAATTATTAATTCCAACTTTATGTTCTTTTATTTTATTATGCTGAAATATATGCCTTGCTTCATGGATGATAAAGTATTCAACATCCATTAAATTATTATCTTCATATGCTTTCTTAACTGAAAATATATTCAAATGAATTACATTATTATTTCTATCACAAGTACCCATTATAGCTAGGTCATTATCATAACCAAATCCCCATTTTATGGTTTCTGATATTTGAAAATATTAATAGTTATCCAAAATCATTTTAGATATTATTGGAGCAAATATAGGATTATATTCATCATACACTTTTCTAAATTCTTCATTTATCATAAACACAATCCTCCTTAAAAACTACATGGTCTACACAGTCGATGTGCAACTTTCTCTATATAGGCATTTTTAGGCTAATTTTTGCTATATGCAATAGTTTGTATTTTGACTATGTAGACCATGTCATTTAAGTGTTAAACTGATGACAACATCATCTTCACCAAGAAGTTCTGTTAGTTCACTTTTAGTCATATTTATATGTCCTAATTTTGTATATTGATATGTATTAGAGCCATAAAAAATAACTATTTGATTTGATTGATATAAACATATATCTCCAGCTGAAGTTGTTAATGTTTCATCATTTGATGTAATGGATTGACCAAGTGATCCTACCTGTTCAAATGTTGAATACATATGCATATTAATAGTTAAACCATCTTTAACTAATTCCTTTAATGCATTAACTGAATTACTATCCAACCAATTTACTTCTATTGTTGTATCATCAATTTTAAGTTCAATCGTTTTATTCATATATGGATTATCTTCCTTTGGTTCAGTGTATGTTGAATTAGTATCAGTTGATGGGATTGTAGCAGATGGAGGCGTAGTTGAATTGCCAGATTTAGTTGTTGTTTTATTACTGCTGCATGAAGCAAGCGAAAACACTATAATGAAACCAATTATTAAAACTAAATAATTCTTCATAAATCTCTTATTATCATTAAAAAATCATTCAAATTTATATTTTGTTTTAATTTTTTCAATTAATTTTCTTGAAGAAAACATAATAATATACTTACTGCTAGTTTTGTAAAAAGCTCCCATAAATAAAACTCTTTGTCCTAAAAATAATGTACCATCTTGAACATAACTTCCACTATCCACTAAAAATAATGGTGTCCCTATATAGCTATCATTATTTTCAAAATATACATCATCAGTTCCTTCTATAAAAGTACTATTATTTTTAAATTTCCAAACCTTATTATCAATACTATTGTCAAATTCAGCCCATGCAAAATTATCTATAGATTGTATCTTCTCAAGTATATCATAAGTCGGAATCAAATCATCCGAAATACCTTTGAAGTTAATAATGATTTCTTTAGAATTTAAATCATTTATAGTTTGGGCTAAAGGAATTGAAATAATTCCAGAATTGTCGTCTATTAAAAATCCAAAAAAATCTGACTTATTTAAAGTTAATTTATGTTTGCTAGATATTCCTTTGTTTGTTGTGTCGAACATAATATACACGCTATCATTATTAATAAAACAAGATTCATTCATTATTAAAAACGGCCTTATCAATTTTGAATCTTTTTTATCAATAAAGTTTATAATAAAGGCACATGAAACAATACTATCTTCATCATTATAGACATTAAGATATATAGAATTCAAATCTTTAAATAAATTATTCATGGGTTTCCTCCTTATCTTCACTTTCTGTGACTTTCAAAATTTTTTCATAGACAACTTTCTTAAAGTCATCATTTCTAACCTTGGAAACAATTCTTAAAATAATATATGTAGAAATTAAAATAACAAGTACTATTGGCATAGCCAAGTAACACATCCAAAAAGCAAAACTTTCAGGCTTATAACTTGCAAATATCGAAGAAATAATTACACCAAGAATTGTCGTTGAAACTCCAAGCACTATTTCTAATGCGATTGATATTCCACCAATTTTACTTTCATTATAATTTCTCCTCACTTCTTCTATATCTGCCGTCTTAATCTTATGGCAGTCAAAATCAGTATATGCTTTAGGTGTAATTGTTTTAGCTTGAGAAATATTTATATTTGAAGTAGTTATTATTTGATCCTGAGTCTCATTATTACAAGTCAATTTTGTTTCGTTCAATTTATTGTCTTTCAAATTACACCCCTCCTTAATCATTCATTATATATTCTGCTTGTTTAATAACATCATCAACAGCAGATTTAGTATACTCTGGTGGATAATTATATTTCTTTAAGCATTCTTTAATCTTAATACGCATTTTAGCTCTAGTTGCTTCTTTATTAGACCAGTCAGTAGATGCATATTCTTCTACAACTTCTTTTAATTCTCTAGCAATAAGTTTTAAAGTTTCATCACTTAATAATTCATTGGCTGATTTATCTCTAACTAATGCATCATAGAATGCTCTTTCTCTACCAAATATACCTAACTTATTTGCTTCTTTTTCATCAGATACCATTTCGCTAGCAAAACCTACTAAATCAACAATTGTTGCTTCTGGTGCAAAATTAGCATCTCTGTCATTATATTTTTCAAGAATCTTACGTAATCTCTTAGAATATTCTTGTGATTTAAAATAATTATTCTTTCTTGATTCAGCTATAGCTCTTTCAAGTAATTTCTTAACTATTTCAACAAATACATGAGGTGGATTCTTCTTTCTTAATTCCTCAATCTTCTCTTTAGATAATAAATCTATAACATTAATTGAAGCATCTTTATCAGCTGTTAATACTTTTACTTCATCACCCTTAATTGCAT
The DNA here is from genome assembly GCA_017450215.1 of Bacilli bacterium. Lineage (GTDB taxonomy): Bacteria > Bacillota_I > Bacilli_A > ML615J-28 > CAG-698 > RGIG3506. The sequence goes on from JAFSVH010000091.1 coordinate 7,538, forward strand.
CAGCAAGTAAATTAGATACATATTCATTCATTTCTTTTGTTGATACAACTCCTGGCTTATTACGAAGTTTTAAAATATAACTTCTAATAGCTAAGTAATACATAACATCATCTTTTTCATCAGGCGTTACGATACCACCACAAACAACAAATGCTTGTTTAACAGCTAACGATAAATCATTAATAAATGGATCTTCCATATTCTTCTTATCTGATAAGATGAATTGAGTTCCTTCTTGAATTGCAGTAAATCTAGTTAAAGAATCTTTACTATAGAATTTAGCTCTTTCAATTTTATGGAACCATTCATTTAAGATACTTAGTTTTTCTTTTAATATGTTATATATTTCTTTCTTTATATCTTGAACATTGTTAGTTCTATCTCTATCAGTATATTCAGTTAATGCCAAATCTAAAGCTTTATTCAAGCCAATATAGTCAACAATTAAGCCATATACTTTACCAGGATATACTCTATTAACACGAGCTATTGCTTGCATTAAGTTATATGATTTTAATCTCTTAATGAAGTACATTACATCAAGATCTGGCACATCAAAACCTGTAAGCCACATATCACATACTATAGCAATTTTATATTTAGATGTATCCTTCTTAAATTCATCACCAAGTTCTTTTCTAAAATCACTATTACCAAATAATTTTCTTTCTTCTTCTGTATCTTTATTAGATTCAGTAACAACTAAAATAGTAATGTCTTTATATTCAGGCTTTTGTTTAATAATTTCTTTATAAAGTTTGGCTGCTGCAACTCTTGTTTGACACACAATCATTGCTTTACCATTTAAGAAGCCTTTTCTTTCTTCATAATGCTCTAAAATATCAGTTGCAAAAAGTCTAATCATATCATCATCCTCTAATATAACTTTTATCTTAGACATTTCTGCTTTCGAACGTTCAATTGAATTCTTGTCGGCTCTTTCATTATTTTCTAAATCATTATAGTATTCATCGATTTGTTTTAGTATGTCTTCATTGGTCCATACTTTGGCAAGTCTTGATTCATAATATAATTTAACTGTAGAACCATCAATAACTGATTGAGTCATATCATAAACATCAATAATATCACCGAAAATATCAGTTGTTTGTTTATCTTTAGTTGATACAGGTGTTCCAGTAAAACCAATGAATGTAGCATTAGGAAGTGCATCTCTTATGTATTTTTCAACACCATATTTGAATACTGCTTCCATTTCATCAGTTTCAGCATTCTTTTCATAATGGACAGTTTCATAAATTCCATAATGTCCTCTATGTGCTTCGTCAGTCATTACAATAATATTATTTCTTTCATTTTTAGGTAGATTTTCTTTATCGAACTTACCAACTGTTGTTAATATAATTCCACCTTGCTTAATATTATTTAATTTCTTAACTAAATCAGCTCTAGATGTAGCAATGACAGGTTCGCATTTCAAATAATTTTTAGCACTGAAAAATGTTTTATATAATTGATCATCTAAATCAATTCTATCAGTTAATAATACAATTGTTGGCACATTTAAACCTTTTTCAATTAATAAACGATGTGCAAGCATAACCATTGAAAAAGACTTACCACTTCCTTGAGTATGCCATATAATACCTGCCTTACCATTACCATTTGGCTTAACAGTTTTAATGATAGAATCTAAGGCTTTATTAACTCCAAAATACTGATGATATTGTGCCATTATCTTTATTGGCTTATCATTTTTATCAAGGATGAAGAAAATATTGTTTTTAATGACATCTATTAACCTTTTTTTCTCAAACAAACCATCAAATAAAATATTAAGTTTAGTTACACAAGTATCATCATATCCCTTTTCACCATCTACACTCTTCCATTCATTATATCTATCTATTTTTGATGTAAGTGTACCAACTTTAGTACATACACCATCAGATATAACTAAAAAGGAGTTATAGTTAAATAATGTAGGAATATCATATCTATAACCATCATGTTCTGAATTAGAACCAAGTTGTGCATATGCATGCTCTAATGTTGCATTTGTAGCATCTTCATCAAATGATTTTAATTCCATTACAATTAATGGTAATCCATTGATATAAACAATCACATCTGGAATTCTTGTGTTTTTACCTTCTCTAAATTTAACTTGATGACATACTTGAAATACATTATTTTCTGGATTGACAAAATCGATAAATCTAATAAGAGGATTTACTTGAAAATCTTTAGATTCAATTGTAATACCATCAATTAATATTTTATGAAAAGCAAAGTTCCTTTCAAATAATGATGGATTTTCAAGTCTTTTAACAGCATTAATGGCATCTTGAATTACATTATCGCTAGAAATCTTATTAATTTTTATTAAGCATTCTCTTAATAATTCTTCATTAATGAATTCATCAAGATTTCTATTTAGTATCCAATTATCATTTTCATCTATTAATTCATATCCTTTATTTTGAAGTAAGGATATTATGGATTCTTCTATTACACTTTCATATACCATATTATAGTTCCTCCATCATTAAAAAGTCTTCTAGCTTTATGTGTTTTACAACCGATGTAGAATAATCAATAATATCATTTGTAATCAATATTTTTTGATTCAAATTATCAAGGTTGGCAAATGCACTCATTTCTCTTTCATAAGCCTTTTCATCAGCTACACTATATGCAACTTGAATATAGAATATTTTGCTATCTTTAGAAGCTAAAAAATCTATTTCTTTTCCGTTATTCGTAAAAACCTTTAACTCATATCCCATGTATAAAAGTTCGTTATAAACAACGTTTTCCAAATTATGATCTAAATCATATCTATTATTATTTGCTCTTAAAGAGTTAAAACTTACGTCTGAGTTATATATTTTTCCATAATATTGTAGTTCTCGTTTTGTTTTAGTTGAATATTGTGGTATTTCATCGATAATGTATGCTTCTTTTAGCCATTCAACAAATCTAGCAACAGTTGATAATGCTAAATCCGGAAAATCATTTTTCATATATTTGTGTATCGATCTTACTGAAAATATCCTTGAATTACTGCATAAAATATAATTTACAACTTTTTTAAATGCGATTTCTTTTTTTATCTTATATCTTTTAATTAGGTCATTAACTACAATGGTGCTTTCTAAATCAGATAAGTAAGCTTTTGTTCCTTCTAAACTCGTATTATTAAATCTACCAGGGAATCCTCCCCATATAAGATAATTAGCAACATCAATATTTATCCCTAATTCTTTTGAATATTCTTTTATCTCTTTATAAACAAAAGGTCTTATTCTAAATGATACAAAACGACCGCTAAGTAGAGTTAAAAATTCACTTGAAAGTAATTTTGAATTTGAGCCTGTTACGAATATAGAGCAATTATCTAATCTTAAATCTTTAACTGCAACCTGCCAATTATTGATTTCTTGAATTTCATCAAAAAAGCAATAACACTTTCCTTCTTTTCTATTATTCTTTACATAATTAACTAGTTCTTCTACAGTGCTTGCTAAAGAAAAATCAGATGTCTTTTCAAAATTTAAATAAATAATATTATCAGTTTTTTCACTGATTTCTTTCATAATTGTTTCCAAAATGACAGACTTACCGCTTCTTCTAACGCCAGTTATTACTTTAACAAGGTCGCTATCATAAAATCCTCTAATATTTTTAAGATATTTTTCTCTAATAATCATAAATTACACCTCGAGTATATTTGCTTATATTATACACTACACTTTAAATAAAATCAATCGTTTTGAACTATTCTACGAAACACTTTTGCATTTTTAAATCAAACTGTTTTGTGTATGGCGCAATAGTTAACACTATAGGAACAATTGATGATTTGATAGAAAAGAACGGTCAAATTATAGACAAATTACATAATTTTTCTGATTTAATTTATCATGAATATTCAATGAACGATTTAAATCATGATGTAGTAAAATTAGGCGATTACTGTGAGATTAAAACTGGAAAGTTAAATGCTGATGCATCCTGTGAAAATGGCAAATACCCATTTTTCACTTGTGGTAAAGATGAATTACTTATCGATGATTTTGCTTTTGATTGTAAAGCTATAATCATTGCTGGAAATGGTGAAATATCATGTAAATATTATGATGGCAAGTTTAATGCTTATCAAAGGACATATGTTTTATCACCAAATAAATACTTCTATCTATTTCAAAAAGCATGTGAGTTTGGTATTAATGATTTAATTATAAATTCTCAAGGTTCAGTTATAAAATTCATTACTAAAGGAATGCTGGAGTCAATTTCGTTTCCACTAAATGAACAAGTAGAATTAACAAACTTAAAACTTGAATCAATATACAATTTAATATTCAAATATAGAAAAATGAACGAAAAATTAAAAGAAATAAAACAACTTTTACTATCAAAATATTTCTAATTAGTTAACACTATAGGAAGTGTTGATGATTTAATAGAAAATTTAATGCAACAAAATGAAATTCTAATGAATTTAGGCATAACTAAAATCAATTTATTCAACGATTCAAACAAATTGAAATTACTATCAACAATTGTTGAATTTGAAAAAGGATTTGAAGTTGGCTCTTCTAACTATATAGAAAATGATGGTATTAATCTGATCAAATATCTAAGAGTAGGAGATTTATTATCATTAGGTAACACCTTTATTGATGAATCGATTAGTAATAAAATATCAAAAATCGATGATATATTAGTTGCTTTTGATGGAGCACCAGGAAGAAATAATATAGGACTATATGGTGCATATTCATCAGGAATATATAATCTTAAATGTAATAATTCTAATAAAGGATTAGTATATTTTGAAATAAATAGCGATATAAATAAAAAGATAATTGATGACCATTCACAAGGAACAACAATTCTTCATGCTTCAAAATCTATTAATCGTTTAGTTTATGCAAATATTGACGACAAAGACAAAGAATTATTAAATACATATTTTAATTTATTATTACAAAATAAAAAGAAGATTAACTCTTTGAAGCACATAAAAGCTAATCTTCTAAATAAATATTTCTAATATTTACCAGTCTATAATGTTATCAACAATCGCTTGTTGCTCTTCGCTGGTTTTTCTAAGATATATCCTTGTAGTTTCTATGGACTCATGTCCCATTAAATCTGCTAATAAGGCTATATCTTTTCTTTTGTCTAAAAAGTTTTTGGCAAATCTATGCCTAAATGAATGAGGATAAATAACTTTTAAATTCATTTTATATTTTAGGCCTAATGCTTTTAATTGATGAGCTATACCTCTTGTTGTAATTTGTTTCTTATCTCTATTTAAAAATAAATAGCCTTCAGTTCTTCCTATAGAGTCATAATATTCAATAGCTTTAACTCTTAATTTTTTAGGTATAAAGATACGTCTAATTTTGCCTGATTTAGTATATAAATCAATATATCCTCTTTTGAGATGCTCATATTTGAATTGAATTAATTCAGATACACGAGCTCCTGTCGCTCCTAAAAATCTAACTACAAAATACCATTCATAGTTTTCATCTTTAAGAAGTTTATTTTTTAAGAATTCATAATCTGCATCGCTTATAACATTTTCAAGGTAACTTTTCTGTTGAACCTTAATAAATTTGAGTTTCAGCTTTTCTTTTCCTATGTATTCAAGATACTTATTAATTCCTTGAATCCTTAAATTAACTGTTTTTCCTTTGTACTTATCAACTAAAACAGCTTTAAAAGCTAATAAGTTTTGTTTGTTAATTTCATCAAAATCCTTTAAATATAAGTCTACAGCTGATTGATATGATTCAATAGTGTTTTTTGATAAATTTTGATGAAGTAAAAATGTTTTAAAATCTTTCATTTGACACCTCCATTATTTTGAAGGCATCAATAAATTAAAAGTATTTATCTAACAGTTTAGATTTTATAATTTTTAATTCATTTATTTTCTTTCTAAGTAATGATAGCTCTTTTATAAACGCTGAGTATTTACAGTCATATTCTTTGATTTCATTATCATCTAATTTAGGAACAATAATTTTCAAGAATGTTTCATTATTAACACCAGCCATCGTAGTGCCAACTGAATTTAAATCTCTTTGTTCATTGAAATCATCAGATATAATAATAGCTGACAATAATGATAGAGGTAAATTAGAAGATGCTTCAACACCTAAATAACCAGTAGAAAGAATATAATTATTAATTAAATCAGAATCATTATCTGTTATTATTAACTTCTTATTAGAACCTTTCATTTTAGCAAACCAAACACTATTTTTAATAGGTTGCATATTTGCTCTAGAAGGTCTTTTATTAAAAGTAATAATTTCACCATCAGACATATTGTTGATACCTTCAATTGTAGAAGTATCAGTATATATCTTTGTTTTGTCAAATTTGATGATACCGGATTTAATTATTTTAGGTTCATAGTATTCAATTGCTACTTTTTCATCATTTTTTCTTAATGATATGGATAAAATAGTGCAAATTATATTTATTCTTTCCTGATAATTTTCTACTAAATCGTCAACACTTCCTATAGTGTTAATTAACTAGAAATATTTTGATAGTAATAACTCTTTACATTTCTTTGCACTTTCAATCTTTTTAAGAGTTGTAAAATATAAAGTCATAATATAATTATCGTTTTTATTTTGAGTTATGACTGGCACGTTAACATGTTGTAAATTATCTATTGTAATTTGTGGTTGTGCAGATCCGGTCGCAAAACTGTTCAATCCAGTTCTATTTAAAAACGAATATAGAGGAAGAGTTATGTTTTCATCCTTTAAATTTAAATATAATGAATTACTTGAAATAGTAGCATATGGTTTTGTTAGTATCACGTTTCCTGATGATGCACCTCTACATGAGATACAGATTTTAGGTTTGTCAAACTCATAAGATGGAAGTGTACCTATAATACCGTTGCTACCATATACAGGATATTTATACCTATCATTAAGTTTTGCTGCCTCTAAACCAACGCCATATTTTATTTCTGCAATACTAGATAGCTTAATATCAGAAGGTTCTAGGTTTGCGTATTTTAATCTAATGATATTATTGATTTTATTAATAATTTCTTGATATTTTTCAATCAAATCATCGATTGTTCCTATAGTGTTAACTATGTGTTGTTGATTGGAAAGAAACGGTAAGTCAATTTCAATGTCTTTTAAATCGTTTAGAAACAAGCAAGGTTGAGCAGCGCCTTTTATTCTAGATTTAATAGATGATTGCCCCATTTGCGAAACGAAGAAAT
>JAFSVH010000092.1 GCA_017450215.1 Bacilli bacterium
ATATCTCTTAACAATTTCTAATTTTAATTCCTTACTATATTTTGCTTTTCTTCCCATAAAAAAATACCTCCAAAGTAGACTTACAATAATTTGGAGGTATCGCGAATCCCCTAGGGGATTGTTATCCTTTTCTCTTTTAATCATTTTATTTGTCTACTTTGGAGATATCATATCACAGTATATGTTCTAAGTGTTTATTAAAATTATCATTATTTATAATTATTTATCATAATTTATCATAATTGTTTTATTAGTTAATGAGCAACAATATAAATAATCAACTCATATGATTCTACATAATAAACAAGGTAATAATTATCTTCTTGATAAACTAGCAAGTATTCTTTTGTAAAATCAATCAGATTCTTTTCTGGTATTTTTAAATTATAAGCTTCACTTTCTTTTGAAACTATATCTATAATTTTTTCTTCAACAATTTTATTATTATTTTCACTAAACCCATATTCATCTAAAAAAACAATTGGTTCGCTATCTGCTTTAAAAATAAAATAATTAGGTAATCTACCATGTAAAAATATATTACTATTGTAATGCTCTATTAATTCAAACTCATCAGGAATAGTTATTTTTATCAGTTGATCAATCAAACTTATTGCAGATTCTTTACTCTTTTTTTCAAATCTACAACCCGATAGTAATAAGCAATATAATATCAAAATAATTACTATTACTTTTTTGATAAATATACTTAATATTACCTCATTAGATTGTGCATAAGCCTCAACTAATTTTCTTTCTTCTCTCATTCTTATTGCTCAATCAAAGAATTTATTCATTTGATTCATCATTCGAATCATCGTTTTCTTCTCTATATAGATCATAATATACTTCCATATCATATCTATATGGTCCATTATCACCATTTGCCACATGCTCTTTAAAACTCTTTGGCCAATTTATTAAAGCAAGTTCAAGTGCTTTTTCTTCATAAGGCAAGAATAAACTTAGTCTATTCTTTAGAATTGTAGGTGTGACATCATAATCAAGTGATCTTAATCTATTACAATTCATACTCATTAAGACTTTCTTTTCATTAACTGCATATTCAATTTGCCACTTAATGAACTTTCTCATGCTTTTCACATTTTTACTTAATAATACAATAACAGCATCAGCTTCATCCATATTTTCAAAAATTGCAGCTTTAAGTTCATCATCTGATACTTTATCTAAACTCTTTAAATATTTAATTCCATCATAGAAATCAAAAGCACTGCCATCACTTTGTTTAAATTCTTTTAGTGTCTTATATGCATTTGCATTTCCAAAAGAATCATAAATTACATAAATTTTACCTGTATAAGCCATAATATCCCCCCGCTTTATTCATCACTTCTTATATTTATTATTTAAATTCATTTATTATTTAAATTTATTTATTATTTAAATTTATTTATTAATTACGCTATTATATAATCTTAACACCTCATCAGTTATTGCTTCTATTTGTGATTTTGATGTATCCATCTCGTAATCAACCTTATTCATTAAAGATTTATTAAATAACTCTTTATCGCTTTTTAGTCTTTTTTCAATATCTTCTTGCTTATCACCACGTAATTTCATTCTTTTAATTGTTTCTTCTTCATTACAATAAACATAAAAGAAGACATTGTTATCATTATTTAATTCACTAAAATAATTAGCGCCCCTAACGTCAACAATCAAAACCTTATTATCACCAACATCTCTATAACTTGAACCATAAAAATTATCATTATATTCCATAGTTTCAATAAATTCATTATCATCTTTCATTTTAATGAATTCTTCTTTTGAAACAAAATGGTAATCAACATCATTAACTTCTCCAACTCTCATCTTTCTTGTTGTATAAGTAATGAATTTTTTAAATCCATATCTTTTAATCAAATCATTGGCAATTGATGTTTTGCCAGAAGCACTATGTCCTACAAGAATAATCATCGTTTATTAGTAATCAATAAACCTTGTTTAATATCATATAGTTTTTGAGATAAATCCACATAATAATTATGAGGATTTTCAAATCTTGTAACTTCATCCCAAAGCTTATCTACTTCTTCCTTACAATATTTTCTTATTTCTTCAATATTAGGACATTCATAAACTTGTTTGCCATTTAAGAATATTGCTTTATGCAATTCTCTCACTTCAACATCGTCATAAATTTTTCTTTTCCAAATGGCATTTGGATCAAATAATTCATATGGAGCAAGACTAGCTATATCTTCATCATAAACAGTTAGTAAATCAGCTTCAGCATGTCCTGTTTCTTTACTATATAATCTATATAATTTCTTAAAATGTGGAGTTGTAATCTTTCCAACATTCTCACTTACTTTAATTTTTGGAATTACATTTCCATCCTTATCTTCGACAGCACATAATTTATATACACCATCAAAGACTGGATCACTCTTTGAAGTGATTAATCTTTCACCAACACCAAAAGCATCAATCTTTGCACCTTGGAATAATAAATCCCGTATTAAGTATTCATCTAAGGAATTAGATGCAAATATCATACAATCGCTAAATCCTGCATTATCTAGCATTCTTCTACATTTTTTAGATAAGTATGCGATATCACCAGAATCTATTCTAATTCCTTTAGGTCTAAATCCTTTAGGAACAAGCACTTCCTTAAATGCTTTAATAGCATTAGGAACACCACTCTTTATAACATCATATGTATCAACTAATAATACGGCATTAGTTGGGTATACTTCACAATATTTTTTAAATGCCTCAAGCTCACTATCAAACATTTGAATCCATGAATGAGCCATTGTACCACTTGCCATAACACCATAAGTAATATCAGTTAAAGTATTACTTGTGCTTCCACAACCAGCAATATAGGCAGCTCTTGCACCAAGTGTTGCAGCTTCTGCTCCATGAGCTCTTCTTGCACCAAATTCAGAAACACTTCTTCCATTTGCACTTCTCACAATTCTACATGTTTTAGTTGCAATTAAAGATTGATGATTAATTTCAGATAAAACAAAAGTTTCGATGAATTGAGCTTCTATGGCTTTTGCTCTAACTGTCATAATAGGTTCATTGGGGAAGATTGGAGTTCCTTCAGGAACAGCATAGATATCACCAGTAAATTTAAAATCCTTTAAATAATCTAAGAAGCCTTCACTAAAGATACCTTTAGATCTTAAATAATTAATATCTTCATCATCAAAATGCAAAGCATTAATATAATCTACAACCTGTTCAAGTCCAGCAGCAATAGCAAAACCTCCCTTATCAGGTATAGTACGATAGAAAACATCAAAATAACAAATCTGATCCATTAGTCCACTTTCAAAATATCCATTTCCCATTGTGATTTCATAAAAATCACACATCATCGTATAATTTCTTTTTATTTTCATAATACTTCTCCCCTTTTAAGCATTACAACACATTCTGCTTCAATTGCTTCTCCTCTACCAATAAATCCAAGACCTTCTTTCCTTGTGGCTTTCACATTTACGTTTTCTTTATTAGTATGTAATAAAGTAGCAATATTTTCTTTAATTAAAGCCTTATATTTGCTCATATTTGGCTTTTCAAGAAAAATTATTATATCTATATTATTGATAATATAACCCATCTCAACCATTTTTTTATAAGTCTCTAAAACAAAATAACTTGAATCCATATTGAGATATTTATCATCAGTATCAGGAAAGTGCATACCAATGTCACCTAAACCTAATGCACCAAGAATAGCTTCACTTACAGCATGTAAAACTGCATCTCCATCACTATGACCTAATAATCCCTTAGGATAATCAATCTCAATACCTCCTAAGATTAATTTTCTTCCTTCAACTAATCTATGAATATCATTTGAGTGTCCTATTCTATAATAATTCATATTCATCTCTTTTCCTAATTTTTTATGCATTAAGAAATTTGCATATTCTAAATCTTCCTCAGTTGTAATTTTTATATTATCATAATCACTATAAACGATTCTTGGATATTCATTATATATCTTTTCAAAAACCATCACATCATCATATATATTTATATTATCATCTTTTAATCTTTTTAACCCATCAAGCATCATCTTTCTATTTACTGCTTGTGGTGTTTGTACTTGATAAAGCTTACTTCGATCAAGTGTGTCGATGATTAAATCTTTATCAACTACTTTGATTGTGTCTTTTACTTTTACACCTACAGTAGATGCATTATAAACCTTTGCATTATTATATACATCTAATACATATTCTTCTTTGATGAATGGACGTGCACCATCATGAATAATGCAAATATCACTATCACAATTTAATAATCCATTATATACACTATCCCATCTTTCATCCCCACCAATAATTATTTTAATTCTATCATCATTAATAATGCTTTTAAAATAATCAAAGTCTTGTTTACTTACTACTAAAATTATTTTATTTACTTCTTTAATATTTAATAATAAATCTAAGGAGTATTGATATAATGGTTTACCCATTATCTTATATAATATTTTATTATAATTTAATTTAGTGCGTGTACCACTACCAGCACAAAGTAAAACACAATCAAACATGCTTTCTACCTCTTTTTAATACAATATATCTTTATCTATATTTACATTCATTCTGTTAACATTAACAACTTCCAATTTTTCTAATTTTTCATTTTTAATTATATTATCAATATCATCACAATATAATGATGAAGCTTTATCACATAATAAGATTTCTTCCATATGCTTTGCAAGATCTTCAATATTATTACTTCCAGTCATTAATACTGCCTTTGTCTTGATTATATATTTATTATCATTAATAAAATAAACAAAATCATCAAGAGCATTAGGATTAATTTTTAATTTCTCAATTAAAAACTTAAATATCTTAATGTCATTTATAATAAATGCATATTCATTAATATCAATCTTGTAACAACAAGTACAAGCATCATCAAGAAATCTCATCAAACTATTGATGTATTTCTTTGATAAAGTTAATCTTAAATTTTCATCACTTTCAACTTGATAAACACTATTTAAATCTTTATAAATTGAGGAAATGTGAAAAGCAAAAACACCAATATTTTTATTTTCATTTAAATCATTCAAAAAAGAATTAAAATCATTTAATACAAAATCAAATAATTTTACTTTTTTAAAAATCACAAAACAACTATCTAAACTAATTATACTACTTTTTTCAAAATTGATTATTTCATCATTAAGCTTCATCTTGAAATTTTTAATCTTTTTAAAAGAATCACTTGAAATATCAATATATTTACTCATCTCTTCAAAATCAAGATTTTGACTTAAATTATAATGATTAGATAATTTATTATTTAAATAAAAACTATTATCATCTAAGGCAACAATTATCTCTTCATCTAAAAAATCAACCCTCTTACAAATAGCATCAATTTCATTTAGTCTAATCTTTTCATTATTCACTCTTCCTTCTTTGTTTTTATATTTACATATTAAACGAACAAGGTAAAACAATGTAAATTCAAATATGGAAATAAGAAAAACAACAAAAGAATAAGTGAATAGAAAATCACTAATATCACTACTGTCAGAATTGTTAATTAAATTAGTTAATTCAAGATAATATGTGGGGTCTACTATCTTGATTAAAAAGCTAAGTAAATATAATATCAACAAGCAAATTGAAATAATAAGTACTCTTCTAATCTTAACAATACTCAATATAACAATAAAGAGAGTCAGCAGTGATAGTATTAAACTATACACCATATCTATTTAATAATCCTTTCTAAATGAGTATAACATAAAAAAAGTATTGTTGCAAGGGTAAAGGAAAACAAAATAAATCGGAAATTTTCGTTTTATAAAATATTATTATTTTTATTGTTTAAAAAAAGAATAGTTTGCTTTTTATAACAAACTATTCTTATGATTAGCAGAAATGAATAAATATTTTTCACAAATTATTTTGCATATAATATTAATAAGTGCTTATTAAAAATACTCTATAAAGCTTATCAAACTTTATAGAGTATTAATATTATAAATTATTCTTCTTCATAAACCTTAACTGGTTTATAAGATGTATGTAATAATTCATGTGCTAAGTGACTATTAGGTTCACCTAAGAATTCTTTATATACATCCATTACAAATTGATTTTCATGAGATTTTCTTAATTCTTTGCTTGCATCAATTCCATACAATGCTTTAGCACGAATATCTCTGATATCAATCTTATCAGCTTCATAAGATGGAACGATTGGTTGACCACCACCGTTTACACATCCACCTGTACAACCCATGAATTCAACAAATACATATTTGCCTGGGTTTTCTTTGATTCTCTTCATCATTTCTGGAACATTAGCAGCACCATGAACAACAGCAACTGTTAATTCTAAACCAGCAATTGTAAGAGTAGCTTCTTTGATGTCTTCAGCAACACCACGAAGTGGAGTAATATCTACTTGCTTGTTATCTTTCTTTTCTAAGATATCTTTAACAGTTCTTAAAGCAGCTTCCATAACACCACCAGTAGCACCAAAGATAACACCAGCACCAGTATATTTAGCCATTGGACTAGCAGGTTCATAATCTTCTAAATTATTGAAATCAATGTCTTGTCTCTTAATCCAACGAGCTAATTCACGTGTTGTTAAAACGCAATCAACATCTCTTAAACCACGAGATTCCATTTCAGGATAATTAGCTTCAGCTTTCTTACAAGAACATGGCATGATTGAAACAACTCTAACTTTTTCAGGATCAAGACCCATCTTCTTAGCATAATAATGCTTAATTAAAGCACCTTGAATTTGTTGAGGAGATTTTGTTGTTGAAAGGTGATCTAACATATCTGGGAAGTATTGTTCAATATATCTTACCCAACCAGGTGAACAAGATGTGAACATTGGAAGTACTACTTCTTCACCATTTAGATATTTATTAAGTCTACCAATAAATTCAGTTCCTTCTTCCATGATTGTAACATCAGCAGCGAAGTTAACATCTGTAATATCATTGAAACCTAATTTTTGAAGTGCAGCATAAATCTTTCCTTCAACATTCTCACCACGTTTATTACCAAATTCTTCACCTAAAGCAGCTCTTACTGCAGGAGCAATTTGAGCAATTGTGTATACTTCACTATTATCAATATAGCTTTGTGCAATATCAATGCCATCACGTTCTTTTAATGCACCAACTGGACAAGCTTGGATACACTTACCACAGAAGATACAACCAGCTTTATTAACTGGGAAATTTAGAGCAGGTCCTACATAAGTCTTAGAACCACGGAAGTTGTAATTTAATACACCTGTACCAGCTAACTTTTCACAAGCAGCAATACATCTACCACATAAAACGCACTTACTAGAATCAATAACTAAAGCATCACTAATATTAATGATAGATTCTTTCTTAGAATATGTACTATCTTCACCAATCTTATTATCAATATTAAACTTTCTTAATAATCTTAATAATTCACAATTGTGTTCTCTAGGACACTTCCAGCATTCAAATCTATGATTACCAGCAATTAATTCTAAGTTTGTCTTAACTGCATTTAATACTCTAGGAGTATTTGTTTTATATTCCATTCCATCTTGAACAGTAACTGTACAAGAGTTCTTTAATCCTCTAAATGCAGTACTTTCTACAACGCATAAACGACAAGATGAATTTTCATTAATTCCTTTTAAAAAACAAAGACGAGGGATATCTACACCAGCAACGCTAGCAGCTTCCATAACTGTTGCATTACTTGGAACTTCAACTTCAATTCCATTAATTTTAACTTTTACGTTTGCCATTATTTAGTCCTCTCTTTCTTACTTTGTAATGATTGCACCTGTTGGGCAAGATGCTTTACAAGCACCACACTTGATACAAACACTTGTATCAATTGAATGCTTTTGTTTTAATGCTCCACTGATAGCTCCAGCAGGACAGTTTCTTGCACACTTAGTACATCCAATACATTTATCTGTAATATAATATTTAATTAAAGACTTACAAACACCAGCAGGACATCTCTTTTCTACAACGTGAGCAACATATTCATCATAGAAATTATCAAGAGTTGATAATACTGGGTTTGGAGCAGTTTGACCTAAACCACAAAGTGCACTATCTTTAATTGTTAAAGCTAAATTCTTAAGAGTTGTTAAATCTTCCATTGTCCCTTTTCCATCACAAATCTTATCTAATAACTCTTTCATTCTCTTAGTACCTTCACGGCAAGGAGTACATTTACCACATGACTCATCAACTGTGAAATCTAAGAAGAATCTTGCAACGTCAACCATACAGTTGTCTTCATCCATTACAATCATACCACCAGAACCCATAATAGATCCTGCAGCAGCTAAGTTATCATAATCAATTGGAGTATCAAGATGAGCAGCAGTTAAACATCCACCACTTGGTCCACCAGTTTGAACAGCTTTGAATTCTTTACCTTTTGGAATTCCACCACCAATATCATAAATAACTTCTCTTAATGTTGTTCCCATAGGAACTTCAACTAAACCTGTATTATTAATCTTTCCACCTAAAGCGAATACTTTTGTTCCTTTAGATTTTTCTGTACCAATCTTGCTAAACCAATCAGCACCTTTATTAATAATTGTTGGAACATTAGCTAATGTTTCTACATTATTAATAACAGTTGGGCGCTTCCATAATCCACAATTAGCTGGGAATGGTGGTTTATTTCTTGGCATACCTCTTTCACCTTCAATAGAAGCCATTAATGCTGTCTCTTCACCACAAACGAATGCACCAGCACCTAATCTAACTTCTAGATCAAATGAGAAATCAGTACCGAAAATATTCTTACCTAATAAGCCATAAGCATATGCATCTTTAATAGCAGTTTCTAAACGTTCAACTGCAAGAGGATATTCAGCTCTTACATAAACATAACCTTGATTAGCACCAATTGCATAACCAGCAATTTCTAATGCTTCAACGATACAATGAGGATCACCTTCTAACACAGCACGGTCCATGAATGCACCTGGGTCACCTTCATCGGCATTACAAATCATATATTTTGGGCCTTCATTCTTAGCAGCAAAACTCCATTTTAATCCTGTTGGGAATCCTGCACCACCACGACCTCTTAATCCTGATTTAGAAACTACATCTATAACTTCTTGAGGAGTCATTTCAGTCAATACTTTACCTAAAGCAAGATAACCATCACGTCCAATATATTCATTAATATCAGTAGGGTTAATAATACCACAGTTACGTAATGCAATACGTTCTTGCTTAGCATAGAAGTTCATTTCACGGAATAGCTTAATCTTTGCTAATTCTTCAGCTGTTGCCTCTTTATAAACCTTCTTTTGATAGATTCTTCCTTTTAAGATATGTTCTTCACATAGAGGTCTAACATCAGCAATTGTCATATGTCCATAGAATGTCTCATCTGGATATACTACTACAACTGGTCCCCTTTCACATAAACCGAAGCAACCACTTTGGAAAGTGACAACTTCCTTGTCAAGATCAAGTTCAGCTAAAACCTTATCAAATTCTTCTTTGATTTCTTTTGAATGTGATGACATACATCCTGTGCCACCACAAATTACAATTTGTGTTCTAATTGCCATTTTTCATTACTCCTCTATCTAAAATTTTCTCTTAATAGTTCTTTAACTTGTTGTCCACCAAGAATATGTTGTTCAATAATCTTCTTTGCATCACTAGCTTTAACATGACAATATGTTGATCTAGTTCCTGATGGATCATATACTTCAACAATAGGTTCAAGTGCACATTCACCCATGCATCCAACTTGACCAACTGTAACATTTCTTAAATCACGATTAGCAACTTCTTCAGCAAGAGCATTTAATACAGGTCTAGCACCAGCAGTAATACCACAAGTAGCCATACCAACAACGATTCTATAACCGTCTTTTTTATCTCTAATTGTCATCTTCTTAGCAGCTTCTTCTCTAATTCTCTTTAAATCTTCTAATGACTTCATAATTACTCCTTTTATTAATTAATTTGTTAATTTATTAATTTGTTAATTTACTAATTTATTTATTTATTATTTAATTTAATTCTTTTAGTCCTTCATTAACCATGTCTTTAAACCACATCATAATTGAAGGCTCACTTAAATCTATACCATCTAATACTTCTTTAATTTCTCTAGTATTAAAAGAAAACTCTTTAGGATTTCCATCAATATCTTTAATATATTTAAAATGTAAATCACAATCAAATTCATTACATGCTAAACAATACAATGTTTCATCAATTGCACCAAGTGGAGGCAGGTCAATAGAATCAAGCTTGAATTTCGCAATATCTGTTGTACCTTTTCCAACTTCCGAATATATCTCAAAACTTCCTTCACACAATTCACATAATTCTTTAAACAATGGAATGCCTAAACCAACTTTTCTTGTTGTTCTCGTTGTATAGAAAGGATTACTAACCTTATTCAAAGTTTCTTTATCCATTCCTCTTCCATCATCTTCTATTGTAATAATAAGTAAATTCTTTATCTTACTTTTTTCAATAGTAAGATATAAATTCTTACTTTCAGCATGAATTGAATTCTCACAAATATCTAATATATATAAAGATAACTCATTCATAGAAACCTCTACTTCTCACTCAACCATTTACGAAAAGAATCATAACTATTATCTTCTAAATCAAGCGAAAATTCTCTTTCACTGATTCTATCTATATCATGTGCATCTGAACTATGAAGATATTTATATTGTTTTAAATATGGATACTTTTTATACAAATCATCTAAATGATCGATATTATATATTTCTATACCATCAATATCAAATTGTGTTAAATCTTCATAATAATCGAGAACACCTGTTCCTTTTCTATCAATGTGAGCAGGTATGACAATTCCATCTAAACCTCTTACCACTTCAATTAAATCTTTAAAAGTATATGCACTATTTTGATTTAGAAGATAAGGTATTTGGTATTTTTCTTCATCATATTCATCACAAACGATTTGAAATAAATCTTCACCAAGCATTTGACCTTTTACAGTTTTTATTCTTTTATCTAAAGATCTATCAATCAATTTGTCTAAATCCATTATTTGTTCTAAGGTTTTAAAATATGTTAATACATGAAAACCTTCATGAACTGTAACTTCCATTCCGTAAATGATATTGAAATCATAGCTTTCTTTTAATGCTTCGATAGTCTCATATTGTTTTGCACCATTATGGTCACATATTGATATCAAATCGAGCCCCTTAAGCATTACCATATTTAGTATGTTGTTCGGTGTTTGCAAGACATCAGCACAAGCAGATAAAACTGTGTGGATGTGTAAGTCGTAATAAACTTTCATTAATAATAAATATAATAATTTTAATTATAATAATTTTAATTATTATTTTCTATTTAATTCTTGAACCTTTAAAGCAGTATGAAATGTTGTATCATCAGATATAAATAAACATACACCTTCTTCATTTGCTTTATCGATTACATCTTTATTTGGATAAACACCTTCACAAAATACAATAGCACTCAAATCTAATAATGTAGCAACTGCAATTAAATTAACTGTATTAAGAACAGTAAATAATACAGATTCTTCACATCTAACATGACCCATAACCCAACTTAATAAATCACCAGTATATAAATCTTTGATTTCTCTTGATTCATCACCTTCGTTTATTAATTCTAAAACATTTTTTAAATCAGAAACTATCATAAAACACCTAATTATTCTTTTATTAAATATAATATTTATTTACTTAAATTGAATATCAATGATACAGTAGTACCTTTTTCACTAGTATCCACATCAACAATGTCAGCACTATTTAACATGTTAGGAAATCCCATTCCAGCTCCAAAGCCTGCTTCGTTGTCTTTCTTTGATGCAGTTGACCAACCAGCAGTCATTGCTTTTTTCACATCTGGAATCCCAGGACCAGTATCAACAAACTTAATTACAATCTTGTCATCACTAATTTCATAAACACAATATCCACCGAAAGAATGAATAACTACATTTATCTCAGCTTCATATGAAGCAATAGCAACTCTTCTAACTAATTGTCTATCAAATCCTAGACCAAGTAATTGCTTTTTAATTTTACTCGATACAATACCAGCACTTTCCATATCCATTGCATTTATAATGTATTTCTCGCTCACTTGACTTCGCTTATACCTTTAATACCAGATTCAAATAGTCTACCTGAGGCTGAAAACATTGAATATTCAGTGCCAATAACAATGATTCCTTCATCAAGTGCAGCTTCAAAAACATTATCAATTGGTTTCTTGCCACGTACAATGATTATCAATCTATAATCTAACATTTCAGCAGTTCTTATACTTTGTTTAGTAATAAGACCTGTCATTAACATTCCATAATCAAAGAAATCAATTGGTGCAGTTTTAAGTAATACTAATGCATCACTCATCAAATCAGATGCAAAACAGTATTTAAATTCTAAATCACCATTATATATTTCTTTTGTGAAAACCTCAGCTTTAAGTATTTTTACAATTTCATCTAATTTCATATGTCAATAATCTATATGGCTTATTATTTGGCAGCTTTTAAATCAGCAAGAGCCTTCTTAGCCATATTTGGATTAGCTTGACCATAAACATTACCATCAACTGTGAAAACAGGAGCAAGACCACAAGCACCAATACATCTAGTAGCACCTAAAGTGAATTCACCATCATCACTTGTGTGACCAGGTTGTAAATGTAATTGATTTGAAAATTCATCTAAAATTAATTGAGATCCTTTTACATAGCATGCAGTTCCTAAGCAAACATTGATAACATGTTTTCCAGTTGGTTCAATTGTAAATCTTGAATAGAATGTTACAACACCATTAATCTTAGAAATTGTTTCTCCTAATTCTTTTGAAATGATTCTTTGAACTTCAAGTGGAACACACCCAAAGATTCTTTGAGCATCATGTAATGTTGGCATTAATGGACCAGGTTTTTGTTTATGCTTTTTCATGCATTCCATTAATTCAGCAACTTGCTCATCCTTTAAAACTAATTTTACACCCATATTTTTTCTCCTTATATATTTTTGTTAGTTAGTTTCTTAAAATTTATATTTATTAAATATACAAAAAACACTACCTTTACGATTATACCACTTTTAAGTCTAAAAATAAAGAACTATTTTAAATAGATAAATCGTTCAATAAATCATTTGATTTATCATGAATATAATTATTATAATTTTTTTAATTATTATTTTACAGAATAATGTTCTTCTAATTTTGTCTTTAAATATTCTGGTGTAATGCCTACTTCAATACCACCATTTCTAGTAACTGAAATCTTTCCAGTCTCTTCTGAAACAATTATTGTTAAAGCATCACACTTCTCACTAATACCAATAGCAGCTCTATGTCTTGTACCTAAACTTTTTGGAATATCATAACGATCTGTTGTAGGTAAAATAACTCCAGCACACATTATTCGATTGTTTCTAATGATAACAGCTCCATCATGAGTTGCTGTACCAACATAGAATAATGTTGTTAACAATTCTTGAGTAATTACACTCTTAATTACAATTGCTTTATTGATATATGAATCTAAGCTTTCTTGTCCTTCAATTGTAATTAAAGCACCAATTTTACGATCTGATAAATAAATAGCAGTATTAACTAATGTTTCAATAATTTGATTCTTCTCTTCAATACTAGTGCTACTAGTAGATGATGAAGTGATATGAAAACCTTTATCAATTGAATGTCTAAATTCTTCTTTATATAGAATAACAATAGCAATAATAGCAAAAGGAATAACAAATTTAAGAATATAAAATACTATATTTAAATTAAATATATAAGTTACTAATAGCAATAAACTATAAACAAAAACAAACAAAACAATCTTACCAATATTAAATTTTGCTTTAATTGCTTTTAATAATAGAAAGAATATTGCTAATAATATTACAACATCTATTACAGCTGTAATAATTCCTAATGTTGAAAAATTATCAGTTAATGTAGATAATAATTCCTTTAGATATTCTAAACGTTCTAAAATTTTATCCATATTTTTTCTCCACTTTTTTATTTATTATTTAACTTGATTACGTCTTGCATCAATTCCTTATGTTCTTTATCAATTTCATAATCAAGTAAAAACTTCAATATTTCAATATTCTCTTGGTCAATTGCATAATCTAAAACTGAATTATTATTTTCATCAACCATATGAATATTAGCACCTTGTTTAACTAAATACTTCACAATCTCAACCTCATCAAGACATATTGCTTGATGAAGAGGAGTTTGCTCAAGTTCCATCGCAAGTTCAATATCAGCACCATTATCAACTAATACTTTCACAATATCTAGTCGATTATTCTTAATTGCAAAATGTATTGGAGCCATTCTATTATAATCAGCTAAATTAACATTGATACCACTATCAATAAATAATTTGATTAATTTTATATCATTTAATTTAACAGCTAAATGAAGTAAGGTTGAACCATCTTCTACTTGATATGACATGTCAATATTATCATCTTCATATTCACCAAGCATTGTCTTAATACTGCGATAATTATGAGGATTTTCTTTCACATAATCATAAAGCTTCTTTACTTTAATTTTATCATTTTGATTGAATATCAACATCTTTAGCCTCATCAACCATTAATGCTTTTATCATTCTTAGTCATAGCAATGATTCTATCAACACATGCATCGAAATTCTTTTCTAAGTCAATCAAGAAAATACTGATGCATTCAATTCCATTACCATATTTTAAATTACGATACAAATTCAAAACACTACTTTCATGTAAGCTTTCAATATCAAAGAAAATAATTCCTGAAAGAACATTCTTATGTCTTAAAACAAGACCATAATTACCAATACTACCCATCACTTCAACTTTACTTGCTTTTAATTTCTTTACTAGCTTTTGAATTGATTCATCTTGATAAATCTTATTGAATTCAATCTTATTAGAAATCATATCATCAACTTGCTTTAAGAAAGATTTCTTCTCAATTAAATTCAATATTCCTTGAGGATCACAAATAATTAATTTCCTCTTTACACTAGATATTATGTTTATATAATTTATTATTTCATATCTATCATTCATATCTTTATAATCATAAATATTTAAAATATTATAATCACTTGCGAAAGAATAATGTCTATTTAGACTACAAATATTCAAATTCTCATTAATAAATTTATAAATGATATTTTGATCAAGTCCATAATTAATCATACATTTAGTTAAATCATCATATAAACATTTAATCTTGTCATCATCTTCCATAAAGATATTTATCTTTATGTTTTCAATTTCACCATGATTATTATTAATTATTTCTTCTACTTCTTTTTCAATCGATAATTTAGATTGAATAATTCCATTATTATTATCATAATAAACAGGGAACATTCCTTTTAATCTTTCAAAATTATTTAATAGATTAATTGGAGTAGCTTCATATCGATGTTTCATCTTAATAGTTGCAGTTCTTTTCATGATTGATAATAAATCATCAGTAATACCAAAACTAACCTGTGGAACACCAGCTACAATTAATTGCTTAGCACTTACTACTTTGATATATTCATTGCTATCAAGTAATTGTGCTTCATCAATCAAGATTAAATCAAACATTCCAGCATCAATAAAATAATTTAATATTGTAGGTGTAGCAAAGAATATCCATTTAATACCTGCAGTCTTAGTAATATAATTATTATAATCCATATTATTAAGATTAAAGATATTATATTTATTCTTTTGCTTATTCTGTAATATATCAATATTAGATTCAATAAATTCATTTTCTGTTTCAATTATTTCATCTAATAATTCATAATTAGCATCAATATCTCTAAATTCTGGATTCTTATCTTCAAACATCTTTAATAAATTAGCAAAATATTCTTTTAAGAATGTATCACAATAATTAATCTCTTTGTCATATTTATCAATGATGTAATCATATAAATTATGTAATCCCATTTTCTCTAAATCATCTAAGGCTTCAGATACTTTTACATAAACTTCTAATTCTTTTCTTTGAGCAATTAATACCTTGAATAATTTAAAGATGTCTTTAAAGCTACTATAATAGAAATCATCAGTTGTATTCTTGAAATATTTAGAATAATTCTTTATTCCTTCAACAACCTCTTGACATAAATCATAGCAATCATCAACTAACTTATCCAATTTCTTTCTATTTTCAAAGCTTGATGCAACATAACTCCAATCTTTATAATTAGATTGATATAATTGGAAATTCTCAATCAATTTATCAATATCATTAACATTAGATTTATATCCATCATATTTTGATGTCAATAATCTCTTATATTCAGTATTTTTATTGATACTTTCTTCAATTCGATGTTGTCTATCAATTCTAAGTTTAAGAATATTGATATCTTCAAGTGATGTATATTCACCCTTAATCTTCATGGCACTTCTTACATTTTCTTGTATCTTTTCAACATTCTTACAATATTCAAAAGCTTCTAAAATATCTTTAATTCGATTTTTATAATTACTCTTATCATTTACTAAACTATATTCACATAATAAATGATGTTTATTGTCTAAATCATCATAATAATCATTAAAAGCAATGAAAGGTGCAATTTCTTCTATGCAGTCATCATAATCAAGACTTTCCATCATTGTGATGATGCCTTTTCTAACACTTAAATCTTCTATTGCTTCTATCCTTTTTACAAATTCAGTATATTTATTTATACCATTAACTTCATCAGAATATTCTTCACCGACATATTTTAAATAATCAGCATAAACGCTATCGATAACTTTAGATGTTCTAAGTAATTCATTAGCTTTATCAAAACTCTCTTTAAATTTCTTATCTCTTAATTTAAAAATCTTTTTAAATTTAAGATTATCAACATATTCACTTAAATGCTTAGTATCACTAATACCTAAAGCTCTCTTGTCTTCTTCATATTGCTTTAATACAACTCTATTCTCTTCAATTTTACTTACAATGGCTTTTTTATTATCTAGTTTTAACCATTCTTTTGAATATTTATTTTCATAAATAAAGTTCATAAAAGAAAGAATATGTCTAACTAATTTATCATCACTAAAATTAATCTTACTCTTAATAGCTTTATTCATCTTATCGAAATTAGCTTCACTAATTTCAATTGTTTTAATAAAGCTATCAAGTATATCAATAATCCTCTTGTTATCAGCTAAAAATGCATTAATGATATTTTGCTTATTTGCTTTAAATCTTGTATATAAATATTCTGTATCTTTTTCAAGATCTAAGCTATATGCTATTTTTACATCATAATTATCTTTTATTTCTTTTATTTGACTAGCTAATTCTTCCATTTCATTTCTAAAGCTTAGGAAGACTGTTTTAGCTTTGTTGAAGTCATAAAGTCCATTTTCATCATATTTTAGCCAAACATCAGGAATTAAATCTTTATTAACAACTTTATGATTATTCAAGCATGATCTTAAAAATGCATAGTTTTCAACATCCCTAAATCCATAAGTGTTAATAAGTTCATTTTTGTATTTCTCTATCTTAGTGAATTGCTCTTTTAATGAGGTTAACAATTCCATTATCTCTTCAACAGTAAATTTAATATTTGTTGGAATTTGAGAATAAATACTATTTTTAAATGAATCAAGCTTCATCTTATTTTCATCAATATCTTGAAGTGATGTAATTACTTGATTTAATTCTTCATGATAGATTTTACTGATTCCCTCCAAAGTTCCTTCATGGAACGATGTCTGTAAATCACGATATTTAATACATTGATTAATAACATCTATTACATAGAAGTTATTAATTCTTTTATATAAATAACCAATAAATTTTTCACTTCTTTCATATAATGCTTTTAAAGATGTTCTAATTCCTAAATTTTCATTATATAATTCTTTAGTACTCTTTCTATCACTTGCTCGATAATATTTTTCTTTTAAAGTCTTAAAAGGTAAATACAATCTTGAAGCAATACCATTAAGCTCTTTATCTTCTAATATTTTATAAGCTTCTTTAAGTGATTCCACACGACTTGATAAATAAAGAACTCTTTTATTATTATAAAAAGCATCAGCTGCAATATTTACAAGTGCAGTTGTTTTACCCGTACCAATAGCACCAGCTATCTCAAAGCTATGACCTTCATGCGCTTTTTCTAAAGCATTTCTTTGATATTTATTTAAAGGTGTAATATTAATGAGTGAAGTATTATCAATATTATAATGATTATCTATTGGATAAAGATTTAATGACTCATTAAATAAATTAGTTCTAAATTTAGTGTTAGCACCCTTTAAATTGATATATGAGATATAAGATTCTAATCTTACATCTTGTAAATTGTTATAGCTTAAACAGAATTTATCAATATTATAAATATTATTAACAACATCATTATTAATAGTTCTAGAATTCAAATTCTTAATAGAATTAATATTAGGATTAACAAATGGTTGAGATATCATTTGGAAATTGATATCTTCACCATCAATATACATCTCAACTGGAATAAGAACCATTGGTGTAAATTCTTCACGTGATGAAAAATCTTTAGTAGTACCAAATTGAACAAGGATTCCATAAGTAATAACAACGATCCTTGATGAATGACTTTTCACATTGTTTGCTAAAGCAAGGAATGGAAGCTTATTAATAAGCTCACTATCCTTTTCACTTGTTATTTTGCTACCACCAAGCCCAATATTCTGAATTGAGAAAAATGATAAATCCTCTAATTTAATTAATTTACCTGCCAATATTTTTTCAAATGTTTTGTAATTAATATTACCAATCTCAATATATTTATCATTATTAAGGACATCTAATAAATGACTATTATCAAGAGATAAACTATTAGCAGTGATTTTCTTTAGAATAGGTTTCATATAAATCACCTTTTATAAGCATAATTATCTATGCATATTAACTCAATTTATATTATAACATCTTACATCTTAAAATTAAACAGCAAAAATAAAAAACCAATAAAATTAGGTTTTTTCTTTTGTTTTTACCTAACAATATCAGCTTTTTATTATTAAAAATAATTTAATTAATTCATCATTTTATTATTTCTTGATTGATGAATTCATCATTCACATAATTTAAAATCATTTCAAATGGTTTTATATCATTTTCATTAATGACATATTTTAAAAAGCATTTATCTCCTTCCCATAAATTCAAATCAAATATATCAGCTTTATTCACCCAATAAAAGGTTCCTTCATCGCAACTAGATAATATTCCATTATAATTATCACATTTATAAAGATACATTATTTCTTCATATAAATTATCATTAATTTTATTCTTAAAAATGATTTTACCTAAATATGATAAATCACTCATAGATACATCAAAATTAGTTTCTTCTTTTATTTCTCTAATCACAGCTTGGTCTCTTGTTTCATCTTTTTCTATATGACCACCAACACCTAGATATTTACCATAATTATAATCATTAATCTTTTTATTACGATAAATGAAGAGATATTTATCTTTATCAATTTTATTTTTTATATAGCATAATACAGTTTCTTTAATCATAATAATTAATTAAACAAAATGCTCCAATATGTAGATTCTCTTAAATCCATGATTTTATCTTTATAAAATGAAGAAAATTCATAACCATTATTATCAATCTTGCAAAGAATTGTACCATTACGATCAATCAAACTCTCTTCTAGACTACATTCACCTCGATAAGCATAGCTACTTGTTGCAGTAGCATTAACGCCACCACCAGTAATAGCATAGATCTTTAAATCCTTACTAAATTCATCCATTCTTGATAATGGTCCTTTATTGGGATGACCATGCTTATTACCTAAATAATTACCATTACAAATTACAGCAACTTCTGGTTTAGTAATATTTAAAAAATAAGAACTTGTTCCATTTTCTGTTCCATGATGGCATACCTTCAATATATCAATGTCACCTACTTTAGAAGCATAATCACTTTCAAGCTTAGAATGGCTTCCTCCATTATCAGCATCACCAGTCATTAAGACTTTAGTATCATAAGCAAAAAGTTCAAATACTACACTTCTTCCATTAGTTTCTTTATCAAGTAAATATCCTGTATCAATAAATTCAATATAGATATCATCACTTAAGATAATTTTTGTATCTACATTGCCATTAAATACATCATTATAAATATCATAAACATTACAATTAGGTTCATTATCATAAGAATTCTTTAAATTTTTAAATTTTTGAGTAGTAAAGTTTTCACCTGCAAACTTATATACATTATTAACTTGATAAGTATTAAAAATATAAGGAAGTCCACCAATATGATCACTATCTGGATGAGTAATAATCAAATAATCAATTACACTATCATTAGTATGACTATCAAAGCATAAACTTACTGCTTTATTAGTAGCTTCAAAATGATCACCACCATCTACTAAAATATCAATATCATTATATTTGATATAAGTACTTTCACCACAATCAGCAAGTCCATATACACCTAAATCAATGAAATATATTTCTAAGCTATCTTTATTAATTGAATTAATATTAATACTTATTTCAAAGCTTTCACTAAAGCTAGTCTCACCATAAACAATATGAGCAGTCAAAATAACTTTTGCATTATCTTTTAATGCATCATTTACTTTTCCATCATTATTCATAATATTAACATCACTACTACTCCAACTTACACTACCACCATATTTAGTAGTAAAAGGAAGTAAGATACTACCATTTGTAACTAGTGGAATCTTAATATCTTCAAGATCACTTTTTTGAATATTTCTTGTAACTTTAATATTATCAATTCTTACAAAAGATTCATTAGTCCAATCATGACTAAATTCAATTTTGATTTTACCATTAAAATTGTCTAAATTGATATTATAATGACTAAATTCACTTTTTACGGGTACAACAATTTTATCTATTAAATTTTCATCTTCACCATTTATTTTATAAATGCTCAAATATGATTTATTAGTATTATGATTGTTATCATCAAATAAATAATCAAAGCTTAAATTTTTACCATTATTGATATCAAATATAATATTAGCTATTCCATTTTCATCTTTATTATTAGTTCTAAGTTTGATTTCACGTGGGAATTCATTAGTTTCACCTTCTAATAATAATTGATTAATTTCTTCTTCACTATTATTTTTATTAACAATCATTCCATTATGAATAATAAGGTCTTCAATATTTAAATCACTATATTTCCTTGTTTCATCGCTTGAATTGAAATTAGCATCAATTTCATAAAATTCAAAAGCTTCACTTTTTATTTTGATTGTATATTCACGATTACTAGAATATATTATTTCTTTAGTCCCACTATCCTTCACATAAACTCTAACATTAAGTGTTACATCACAGTCATTTTCTGGTATTTGAACTATTCCATCATTTGATAGAATTGCTTGATTAGAGCTTTCATAATCAATATAACAATTAGGATAACAAGTATTATTATTTATATTAAATGAACCATAAATTTCAGAAGGTAAATATAATGAATTAAATATCATTTCAACATAATCAGCTGGAGTTGCTTCTTTTGCTTTCACAATGCAATCAAAGCTCTTTTCAAAATTATTAAATAAAGCAATATTTGAAAATAACCCAAACATAAAAGTTTTACCTTCATATGTTGCTTTTAATTTTAAAGTTATTTTTTTATCTCCTTCTTTATATGTAGGTTTATTAACCTTACCACTTAAAGAAATGATATCGGTATTAGAACTTTCCCAACTGAGACTATAATCTTTATATTTAGTTGGTAAATTGATGTCTTCATCAATTATATTGAAATCTAATTCATCGACATATTGATTAAAGGTATTGTAAAATGAATCATAATTCTTCTTTTCTTGATTAAACATAAAAACCGTAACACCTACAATAATTATGATTATTATCAATACAAAAACAAAAAAGACCAATG
>JAFSVH010000093.1 GCA_017450215.1 Bacilli bacterium
AAAAGGGATGAAATCATAGTTTGTAGAAACTGTGGAAAAGAATTTACATTTACTGTAGGAGAACAAAATTTCTATGAAGAAAAAGGTTTAAAACCACCAGTAAGATGTAAAGAATGTAAAGCAAAAAGAAAAGAACAACAAACTGAACAATCTAATAATATTGTTCAAGTAAAATCAGCAGAGGAAAAGAAAAATGACTTTGAAGAAATGTTAGAAAGATTCAGAGCCAATACTATTCTATTTGAAGAAGAAATAGAAAGACGTAATAAAAAAAGAAAATAAAAGCCAAGAAATTTATCTTGACTTTTTTCGTATTTTATGGTATTATCTAGTTATATGATAGAGAAGGGTGATACGAATGAAATATTATAATTATCATTGTCACTCATACTATGGAAACCCTGTTTCTATGGATGTAACGACAAGTCCAGAAGATTATTGTAAAAGAGCGGTAGAATTAGGTCACGATGCTTTTTTTACTACTTGCCACGGAACTCAAGGAGATATATTTTTATCGACTACTTTAGCACATCAATATAATTTAAAAATGATTGTTGGTGCTGAATTATATTATGTAAATGATAGATTTGAAAAAGACCGTAGCAATAGACATATTATTATTATTGCATTAAATCACGATGGTATTAGAGATTTAAATAGAATAATATCAGAATCTTTCACTACTGGTATGTATTATAGACCAAGAATAGACCACAAATTATTATTTTCTTTAAATCCTAATAATGTAATGATAACAACAGCTTGTGTTGCTGGCTTATGGAATAATGAGGAACTTATTAAAGAAATGAAAGATTATTTTGGTTTTAATTTCTTTTTAGAAGTTCAAAATCATAATGAAGATATTCAAAAAGAAGTTAATAAAACAGTTTTACAATTATCTCAAAAATATAATATTCGAATTATTCACGCAAATGATAGTCATTATATTTATCCTACCGAAAAGAAAGAATATGATAAAGTAACTATTAATAATAAGGAATATGAATTAAAACCTGCGGACAGAGATTTATTCTTAGAAGCCAAAGGGATTGTTTATGAAGAAGAAACTAATTTTATATTAGATTATCCTGATTATGATGAAATAGTTAAAAGATATGAAATACAAGGAATATTAAATAAAAATCAAATAAAGGAAGCACTAGACAGCACATATATATTTGAAAATGTTGATTGTAGTGATTATATTAATGATGATATTAAATTACCATCCGTATCAGAACATCCAATAGATAATTTAAAACAAATATTAAATCAATCTTGGCAACAAGATAAAAACAGAATACCAAAAGAGAGACATAAAGAATATTTGGATGCTATTAGGTATGAAGTAGATATCATTGAAAAAACTAATATGGCTAATTATTTCTTAATTGATTATAATATTGCAAAAATAGCAAAAGAAAAATATGGCGGAGTTTTAACAAATACCGGAAGAGGTTCAGCTCCATCTTTCTATGTAACACGACTATTACATTTAACAAATATAGATAGATTAGAGTCTCCTATCACATTATTCCCAACTAGATTTATGTCTATTGAAAGAATTTTAGGTGCTCGTTCCTTACCTGATATAGACTTAAATACAGCCGATGCTGAACCATTTATTCAAGCGAGTAAAGATTTACTTGGT
This sequence comes from Bacilli bacterium, assembly GCA_017450215.1. Lineage (GTDB taxonomy): Bacteria > Bacillota_I > Bacilli_A > ML615J-28 > CAG-698 > RGIG3506. The sequence goes on from JAFSVH010000093.1 coordinate 1,652, forward strand.
GAAAATAATTGTGGATGGATGATAAGTTGGAAACCTTTACAAGAAGCTTCAGGGTTTAGATTATATTGTAAAGCAATTGGAATGAATATTGGTGACTATAATGAAATCGCTAAAGATTTAGATAAATATAAAGAAGACCCTATATGGTCAAAAGTTATTGAAGCAAGCAAGCCATTTATTGGTGTTGTGGAAGGTGTATCAGAATCTCCTTGTTCAATGGTATTATATGATAAAGATGTTCGCAGCGAAATAGGAATGATAAAAACACCTAATGGTAAAATATGCTGTATGTTAGATGGATATAATTGCGATAAATATAAATATCTTAAAAATGATTATTTAACAGTTACAGTATGGGCAATTATTAGAGATGTTTGTAAATTAGCAAATATTCCTATTCCTAGCATTAATGAACTAGATAATTTATTGGATGATAAAACATTTGATGTTTATAAAAAAGGTTTAACTTGTTCTATAAATCAAGCAGACTCAGATTATGCGACAGGTCTAGTTATGAGATATAAACCAAAATCTCTTGCTGAAATGTCATCTTTTGTTGCTATTATTAGACCAGGGTGTGCAAGTTTATTAGATGATTTTATTGAAAGAAAACCATATACTACTGGTGTTCAAGCATTAGATAATATCTTAGAAGATAGTGAACACAGATTAATATATCAAGAATCTATAATGAAATATTTAATTTGGTTAGGTATTTCGGAACCTCAATCTTATGATGTTATTAAAAAGATTGCCAAAAAGAAATTTAAAGAACAAGAATTAAAAGATTTAAAAGCACAACTTATTGAGGGATGGAAAAAACAAGTTGGAGAAGAAAAAGGATTTAATGAAACTTGGCAAGTAGTAGAAGATGCTGCTAAATATTCTTTTAATGCTTCCCATTCATTATCTTATGCTTATGATAGTCTATATGGGGCTTATTTAAAATCACATTATCCACTAGAATATTATACTGTTGCATTAAATTATTATAGTAATGATGCTACAAGAACAGGAAAATTAACTAAAGAATTGAAAGCTTATGGTATTTCATTAGAAAAACCACAATTTAGATATTCTATAGATGAATATTTTATGGATA
>JAFSVH010000009.1 GCA_017450215.1 Bacilli bacterium
GCCGTTAATAAGTTCTTTTATACGGGAGGAATTATAGATGAAAAAAGAATTTAAATTACCTCAAATTGAACTTGTTTTAATTAATGAAGAAGACATTATTAAAACAAGTGGAGAAGTACAATGGTGGCCAGAAGGCGACCCAGGATTAGGAGCATAATATGAAAATAGTAAGAAGAATTATTGTTTTTTTATTTGTTTTAGTTTGTGCTTTCTTTGCTTTTGCTAATTTAAATAGAGCAAGTGCTGATCCAGTTACTACTAGTTCTGAAATACAAGTATTAGGAGCTGGAGTAAGAACAGCTGGTAATGCTGGTATAAGATTTGTAGGTAGTGTTGGTTCATATGATACAACTGATGTAAAAGCATATGGTATTGCTATAGCATTTGGTGAAGTAGATGTTAATGATATTCTACTTGGAGAAACAATTGGTGGAAAGAGTGTATTAACAGCTACAGACACTGAACTTGATGGAGAAGGATATTTCTATATAGTATTATATGGAGTACCAGAAGCATCATATGCACAAGATGTTACTGCAAGAGCATATGTAATATTAAATGATGATTCAGTTGTTTATTCAACAACTGCAACAACTAGAAACCTAGCAGAAGTTGCTATTAAGGCTAAAGATGAAGGTGAAAGTGGTGGACTTATTGACATTGTTACATCTGCTGTAAAATGTTTAGAATTAAATAGTAATGACTTAGCAAAAATTACAGCTTCTAGTGCAACAAAATTATTATCATCTGCATTATCTGCATTGAGTGCTAGTAATGGTGATAAATGTGTCGTAAAATTTGATTCAAATATAGACCATAATCGTGTATACACAGTAGGAAGTGACTTATTTGCTGATTTATCAACAGCTAATTCAGCATTAGTAAATGATGATGTATTATATATTGCTAATGGTACATATGCACTAGCAAGTGCTATTACTAAACAAGTAACATTTGCTGGACCAAATTATGGAGTTGAAGGTAAAAATCATAGTGGCGAAAACTATGCAACTATTGACTTTGAAGCTGTTGCTATAAATAGTAATTATTTCAAAGCAGATGGAGTCAAAATTCAAGATGTTAGCGCTAGTTATGCATCTAATAATACTCAATTTGTAGTTGCTGCCAATACCAAAGAAGTAATATTTAAAAATGTATATTTCTATAGTTTAGCTAATATTATGAGATATACTAATGCTGGTGTAGCTTCAACTGTAGCAAATGGTTCTTATACAGTTGAAAACTGTAAAATGGAAAATTTAAGTCAATTTGTTATTTTTGCTAATGCTACATATGCTGATACTTTAAAAGAAGTTAGAGTAATTAATAATAAATTCACTGGAACATATAATGGAAATATGGGTGGATATGGTATGATTAGAATTAGCGGTGGTGGAATTCAAAATACCTATGTTTTATATAATAATTTTGATAAAGATTGTAGAAGCGATTCTAACCAATTCTTTAGATGCCAACATGGTAATTTCTATGTAATGTTTAATAAATTTAATAATGTAACTAAATTCAATAATAGTAATAGTAGTTTATCTATTACTTACAATTGTAATTTATATTTAAATGGTAGTGGCGAACCTCTAGCTAGTGCACCTGATCAAGTGGCATTGAATCATGGTGTTAAAGATAAATATGTTGCTACTAGTGATGAAGAAAGAACAACTCTATATAATGCATATAAAGCTAATGTAGTATCTACAATTTCATTCTCTACTGATGGTAGTGCAGTTGGCGATTTAGATTATATTGAAGGATTACCAGTTAGTCTTCCAACTGCAACTAAGGCTGGTTATGTCTTTTTAGGATGGACATTAACTGCTATTGATGATGATTATATTACTATTGATAATACTTTAGATTTTACTGGTAATAAAACATTATATGCTCATTTTGAAGAAGCATTAGATAAAGATTTAGATGTAACTAATGCCGTAGCAACAAAATTAAATTCATATGTACCTGATATTATTGTTAAGTCTGGATTAACAGCAGGTAATTATACGCTTAAAAATGCTACACTAGATGATTCATACGAAAGTAAGGTTTATGTTTTTGGTACAAATGCCTTTGCTACTATTGATGATGCATTAGATTCATTATCAGTAAGTGGAAAGAAGATATTTGTATTTGGTGGAACATATAGTGATGCTTTATTAGTAAATTATGGTGTAACTATTGATAGCTTAGGTGATGTAACAATAAGTGGTGATTTTAATATTGCAAATGCTGTTAGTGGATTGACACTTAAAAATCTTGAATTCCAAGGAAGAATAGTATTCAATGGTAATATAAGTAATTTATTAATGGATAGTTGTGAATTTAATATTGCTAGTGGAACAGATGGAAGTATTTATATTACTGGAACAGCCAATAATTTTACTGTTAATAATTGTGAAGGTGTGTTCCATGGTACTAGATCATTTAAGTTTATTGGAATAGCTCAGAACATTACTTTTACTAATAATAGATTTAATGGATCTTATACATTAGAGGATGGCGTCTATGCCAGTGGTGTTTGTGATTCAATTAGGTTTGAGGGAGGAATTAAAACTTCTTTAATTTTAAGAGGAAATACAATTCATGGTGTTGGACAATGTGCTGTATATGCACTAAATACATATGGTGGAACATTTGTAATAGAAGACAATGAATTTACTGATTACCATAGAAGTGCATTGGAATTTAGAGGTCAACAAGAAGACACTGTTAGAACAATTAATGTAGTACATAATGTGTTTAGTGATGCTGATAATAGTTGGGCTTGTTTAAGAATTTATACTAGTGGTTTAACTGGAACTATTGCTGTAACATTTAATTATAATGTGATGGAAAATTTAGGTAGTTATTCATATGCTGTAAGAAGATATAATGGTACTGTCACTGCATTCGCAAACTGTGATTACAATTATAGTGATTCTTCAATAGGTACTTTTGATGCTGGTGTATCATCACATACTGGATGGTTTGCTTCTAAAGAAGCTTTAGAATCTGCTTATTCAGCTTATCTAGCTGAATAATTTAGAATATTTTAATTAAAATATTATAACAAAAATAGGGTGATAGAAAATAACATTTCTATCACTCTTTTTATTATTTGCATATTTTTATCTTACATTAAATTAAAACTTAATGAATAACAATAACCACCATACGCTTTTGATTGTTTTATTTCGCAAAATATGATAAAATCTTATTAGTAAAAATAAAGATTAGGAATTAAAAAATGGAAAAAGAAGAATTAAAAAAATCCAATAAAACTAAAGTAACTAAAGATAAAAAGATAAAAAAAGAAAAGGAAAAGAAAAAAACGACAAAAACTACTAAAACAACTAAAAAAACTCAAAAAACAAAAGTTGTGAAAAGCATCGCACCTTTATCTTATGTCTACAACGATAAAATTAATATTTCAATTGAAGAAGTAGATAAAATCTTTCCTGATATTGAAAAGAAGGATAATCTAAATAGTTCAAATAAAGAGAATAAAGATTATACCATCATTAGACTAGAGAATGGAAAAGTAGAAGAATTAAATAGATATAAATTTTTATATGATTTATTCATCTGGAAAAAGTTTTATAGTGTATGTGATACAGTAGATTCTTCCTTTAACATCAAAGATGATAATCTAGAAAAGAATATCAAAAATGGTGTTGAAGAAGATATTACAATTAGAGATGTAAAATACAAAAGACAAAATAAGATTTATGTTGATGAATTAATAAATAAATATAATAAAAATTTATATGATGAATATGTGAAAGAAAGAACAATTGATGAAGATAGTGTAAATAAAAATGATGAATATGTGAAAAAGAATAGATACATCTATTTAGTATTTGCTATTATTTTATTATTATGTTCATTATTCGTAGTCTTTTCTCATCTTTTAAACTTAAATTTATTTGATGAATTAATTAAATATATAATATCAGGTTCATCATTATTATTAACTATTATCTTTGTTATTCTTTTTATAACTCATAAAAAAATTGTGAAAGTAAAAAGAGTAGAGAAAGTATTAAAAGTTAATACTAATCTAAAATCTTTTGATGATTTTGTTTTAGAAAAACAAAACAATGAAGAATATGTAAATAAAATTGAAGAAATGAAAAAGCAATATCTCGATGATTTAAAGAGATATGAAGAAATGATTTATAAATATCGAGAAGTATTAATCTATATTAAAGAAAAATTAATGTTGATTATTCCACTTGCTAAAGATTGTTATAATAAAGAAATGATTAATTCTTTAATTAATGTATCAATTGAAAGAAATTGTGACACAATCAGAAAAGCATTGAAATATGCAAAAGAAGATGATTATAAAACAGAATATCTATCATCTTTAGAAATGTTTAATAAATCAATGTTTTATTTAGAGGATTATAAATTATTCATTGATGAATATAATAATTTAAAGAAAGAATTAAAAGATGAATTTGATGAAAAGATAAATAACAATAATATTATTATTGACTATTTTAACAACATTAAGATTGATAAAATTATTGTAAATAGTGATAAATATTTAAAAAAATAATAGATAAATAAAAATATTAAATAAAATTATTATGAGATTACAAACCTTTATTAAAAACAATGCCAACAAAACTAAAAGCGAAGTAATAAAACTATATCATGAAGGAAGAATCAAAGTTAATGGATGTATTCTTCCTCTTCCAACTGAACTTAATGAATATGCTATTGTTACTATTGATGATGAAGTAATTGAAGCAAAAGAATTAGTTTATTATGTTTATAATAAACCAATTGGTATTGAATGTACTAATGATCTGAATAAAAAGAATAATATTAGAAATCATCTAAATTTACCTTTTAGAATATATACAGTTGGTAGACTTGATAAAGCATCACATGGTTTGATCTTTCTTACAAATTCTAGTGAATTTTGTGATTATGTGATTGGTAAAGATAATCATATAAGTAAAGAATATGTAGTAAAAGTTGAAAAGAAGATTGATAATAATTTTATTGATAATATTACTAAAAGAGTTGTAATAAGAGATAAATTAACAAAAGAATGTAGTGCTTATTTAATTGATGATTATTCTTTTGGAATAATCTTAATAGAAGGAATGTATCACCAAATTAGAAAGATGGTGATAATGAATGGTAATAGAGTTGTTGATTTATTTAGAATTAGAATTGGAAATATTAATATTAATGATTTGAATTTAAAAGAAGATGAATTAAAATCATTAGATATTAATAATTTTAATGATATTTAATTATTTGAGGTAAAGAATAATGAATAATTCAAAAAGAATAGATAAAAGAGTTATTAGAATTGTTGTTTTTATTATCTTTGCAATATGTAGTTTACTCTATGTTTCTAGCTGTGAATTTAAGATTGATAATAATCCAGTAGAAATAACTACAACTTACACAGTTAGTTTTGATACTAATTGTGGAATAAGTGCATCAGACCAAACAGTTGATGAGAATGGTTTGGTTATTGAACCTATCTTAGATCGTGATGATTATAGACTAGATGGATGGTATTTAGGTGAAGAACTTTGGGACTTTGATAATGACAAAGTAACAAGTGATATTACTTTAAGTGCTAAATGGAGTAGGATTTATTTTGCATCATTTGATTTAAATAGTGGTAGTGGTGATGTTTTTGACATGGAATATGTAAAAAGTGAAGATTTCACAATCCCTTCCTTTAACATCACAAGACATGGTTATGTATTTATCGGTTGGAGTTATGAAGATAAGCTTTATAATGCCAATGATAAAGTTATTATTAATGATGTTACTGCTAAGTTTATTGCTAGCTATGAAAGAATATGTACTATTAGCTTTGATGTAAATGATGGTGTTGGTTCAGTTGAATCAATCAGTGCACAAAATAATACATCAATTACTCTTCCAAAAACTTCATTAACTAAAAATGGCTTTGTTTTTAGAGGTTGGTCTTTAGAAAAAGATGGTAATAAGGTTTATGATGACAATCAAACTATCTTTTTTGATTATGATTCTAATTTAGTATTATATGCTAAATGGGAATATGATATTGATTTTATTCAGATTACAATTGACTCAATTGCTTCAATTGGTGAAGTTAGTGAAGCCAAAGAAGAGGCAATTAATCTTGCACTTAAGAATTATAATAATCTTGATACTAATGAAAAAGAACAAGTTAGTAATTATAAGGTTTTAGAAGATGCAATTGTAAGTCTTGCTAATATTTATATTAATAAATTATCAATGAATCCATATTCAGTTAATGCTAATGACTTAAATAAAGCAAATGAAGTATTAAAATTAGTGAAAGAAGAAAGATATGAAGAACTTGATAATCTAAATTATTTATATGCTTCTATTTTCTATTTAGAAAATCAAAATAAGATTAATAATGTTAATTCAAATATTACGGATTTAATTACTAGTGTTGCGAAAATGTACCATTATCAAGGTACACAAATTCAATATGATCAATATAATGCTAGAAGAAATGGTAATTGTAAACCTGAAGATGCAACAGGATCACGTATCATCTATTTAGATTGTTCTAGTTATGCTAATTCAGTTTATAATTATATTTATTCAACTGATGTCTATTCAACATATAGCACTTATTATTTTGATAATTATGCTAAAACAAATATTGGTAAAAAAGCTGATGTTTTGTATTATGTTGAAAACAGTGATTATACAACTGAAGCTAGCCAAAAAGAATTATTGAATAAAATTTATAGTGAACTTAAACCTGGTGATTTGGTTACTTATAGACATGGTAAAACTAGTGGTTCTAGTGGTCATGTTATGGTTTATGGTGGTAATAGTGTGTTTATTCATTGTACTGGTACTTGTACATCTATGTCAGTAGGTTCATACAATCCTGCTAATTTCACTGATAAAGCAACTTCAACTGAAGCTAAGAGTGGTGGAGTTATTTTACTTAATGCATCTGAAGTATTTACTAATACTTCAAGTAGTCGTTATCTATTCAAAAAGACAAGTAGTGATTCTGTTTTCTCATTTTCTGTGATTAGAATGACAAATAGAACTGGACTTAAGATTAATGATTGGGCTTTAGGTAGATATTTAATTAGTGGTGTTGCTTTAGAAAAATCAGCTGATACTTTCGCATTTAGAAGTGTTAAGCCAGGTCAAGAATTAACATATACAATTGCTCTAACAAACAAAGAAAAAAATACTTATAATAAATTATTCATAGAAGAAGAATTAAGTGAAAATGTTGAATACGTATCATGTAATAATGGTGGTATTTATTTAAAGAATAGTCATAAGATAGTTTGGTTAATTGATTCAATCGGAGCTAGTGCTTCTAAAAGTATTAATTATACAGTTAGAATTAAGACTGATTCTAAATATAAAGGTACTACAATCTTAAGTCCAAATTCTAATGTTTGTGGAATACCTTTGAATGATTGCATCAACATGATTGATGGTAATTGTGATTTATCAAAAGTTGCTACTGAAGCAACTAAATTAGTTGGTTCATCTTTTTCTAACAATCTAGATTTTGTAAAGAAAGTATACAAGAATGCTTATAATGTTAATATTTTAAGTGAAGCATCAAATACAGAAGGTATCTTAAAAGATTTGTTGTCATATTATACTTTAAAAGAAGGAAGTCCATATGTTAAATATTTAGTTACTAATCTTTATGGTGGATTGACTGTTAATACTAAGAATATAAATAATAATAAATTTATGAAAATTATGAGATATGAATATTTACAAGATGGTGATATTATTCTTGCTCATACTTCATATAAAGCAAATGGTGTAGAGCAATTTAATTGTTATTTATATCAATCTCAAACATCAATGCTAACTGCAAATAGTGGTAAGGTTGCATCTATTGCAACTACAAATGCTGATGTAGCTAATTTCATTATTACACTTGCCGCTTATGATCGCTTTGTTATTTTAAGACCTGCAATGGTTATTTGATATTATATTTAATAATATTATATTACTATTTTTGAAAGGAGATTAAAGATGGGAAAAATAGCATATTTCTTTTCTTCAATTATTGATCCAATTAAAATTAGAAGATTTAAGAATATGACAATATTCTTTGCTTTGTTAATCTTCGTTATAGAATTTTGGATTATCTTACTTCCTGCAAAAGTATATCTAGAAGAACGTTCTGAATTTACAGCTTCTATTTATGATTATACTGATGGTCTTTATAATCTTTCACAAATTAATCAAAATAATAATTTGATTAGCTCAAATTTTAATGATATGAAGGCTAAAGGTTATAAGATTAAGGATGGAAAGATAGAAGCAAGTGATAATGATATTACTGTTTTTGAATTTGTTTATACTTATAATGAAATTAATTATTGTATTTATTTTGTGTATGATATAAAAGATTCCTTAGATGAAGAAATTGCAAAATTATTAACAACATATTACAATTTATATCCAAGTGAGATAAAGATTGATGGAGAAGTTGAATCAAGGATAATGCGAATTTGTGAGCTTGCTTATCATGCAAAATTAATGGAAAACAAAGATGTAACGGAAACATTCAATACTTATCATGATTTAAAAGATGAAGAAATTGCTAGTGCCTTAATTGTAATTCCATATTATGAATTTTATGGTATTAAAGGAAAAAGTAGTAATAAGAATTATGGTTATTGCTTCACTGAAAGTTCGGTTATCAGATCAAAAGAAGGTGAACGTGATGTATATAGTTATTCATTTTTAGAATTTGATATTAGTGATTATAATAATATGGGTGATTTTTCAAAAGATTTAAGTGTTCAAATGGTTAAAAAATATAATGAAAGATTATATGCTTTACAAACATTTTATTGTGTTCTTTATGTATTGCTTCTTCCAATGATTTTTGTTTTAATCATTTTCTTGTTTACAAGAAAATATGGAAAACTAAGAAGCATTCTAGAATTTTACAATATTGCAAGTTTAGCTAGTATCTTCCCTGCCATAATAACAGCAATATTAGTGTTTGTTATTGGTCCACAAGCAAGAAATATCTATATGTTTTTATTTATACTATATACATTGTTTATGCTTGTGAAAGCTGCTACATCAGATAAAGAAAAGCCTATTAAATAAATTATTTATAATAATAAATTATTTATAATAATAAATTATTTATAATAAATTCTTTACAATAATATATTATTTATAATAAGGTATTGATTTAAAAAAGAGAAAATGAATCTAAATGATGGTTTTGCCAACTTTAGATTCTTTTTTTTGCTTATATATTCTATTTAAGGACCATTTTAATTAAAGGCAATGCTTGCTTAAAGATGGATAAAAAGATTAATAATATTTATTCAAAAAAATATTTAAAAAAACATTAAAAAAAGTGGTATTTTTGAAAATAAAATGTTGTTTTGCTGTCAAAAAAATGGTATAATGGTCATAGGTACGAAATAGTACTTAAACTTTTAAAATTTTTAAAAAGGAGAAAAAAAGTAAAACATGAAAATTAAAAAGTTTTTTGTATTCTTTTTATTAGCTTTCGTTGCTTTAGCACTTGTTGCTTGTCCTGGTAAAGAAGATGTTGATAAGAAGATTAATGAATTTTTAGATCAAGTTGCTATTACTTATGCTGCTGGCGACTCTGCATCTAGCGTTACTAAAGACGTTACTTTAGGTAAATTAGATGTTGCAGGTGTTACTGTTGAATGGGCAAGTGACAATGCTGCTATCACTAAAGAAGGTAAAGTAACTAGAGGTGATGCTGATGTTAATGTTAAGTTAACAGCTACACTTACTTATAAAGAGAAAACTGGAAGTAAAGACTTCAATTTAACTGTTAAAGCTAAAGAAGTTGAAA
>JAFSVH010000094.1 GCA_017450215.1 Bacilli bacterium
TAATCTTTAATTTTATCATAATCTTCTAAATCAAAATAAAATGGAGTATCAGTATTATAAGTATAACCTATACCATATTCACCAGATAAATCATATCGAGTAGTAACTTCTTCTGGTGGTAAATTAGGGTTATTAATATTTTTTAAAGGATGATTTATAGATTGCTTCATCCTTTCACTAACTTTTTCTGACCTTAAACACCCACATGATTTAACTTTACCAGCAAGAATATAATTACCTACCACATCAAATTCTGTATGCTTATTACAATTACATCTTACATGAAATCTTTTAGATTTTATACCTTTAGGATTAATATAAGGTTCTTCACATTGATATAATACAGTTAGTCTATTATAAGTTTTTCCTATTTCTATTGGCAATTAAATCACCTAATTTCAACTAAATAACGAATCGTCGTTTGCCTATTATCATAAATAATAATTTCATCATTACGCAGCATATTTGTATTGCCATGTGCAAAAAGATTCCAAGCATTAGGTTTTTCTTGCTTAAGTCTTTGTAAATTAAAATTATAATATTTACTGTCAAATGAATAAGCATCATAAGATTCACCTAATGCGGTTTCAAAAAATGCTAAAAATCCACTTGTATCACCACCACGCGCCCAATATGAACCATTAAGGCTTGTATATCCAATAGATTTTGCAACACCACCATGATATTTATCAGGATTACTATAGTAAATTCCTAGACCAAACATTTGTCCTGTTGTAGCTACTCCTGTTGGACGAATCATTAATCCACTTTTAAGAATAGATAACCAATTACAATTTTTTGAACCATGACAAGTAAGTTTTACATTACCAATATTATTTTCTTTTGTAAATTTTTGATATGCTGCTTCTGTCGCTTTGTTACTAACTTTCCAAGCCTTATAAAATTTCCCTGCCGCATCACCCATTGCCTTTTTAATTTTGGCAACATCTTCATCTGTTGCATCTTCCATAGTGATACCCATCTTATCTAGGATAGACACAGTATTATTATCAGAAGTATTAGTGGCAGTTGAAATAGACTTATCTACACGCTTATATACCATACCACGCATACTATCAAGCGTATCTTGTTCCCTATCAATAATTTTTAGAAAATCTGTTTTATCATTAGCAAGATATTGCTTAACACTACGCATTTTACGAGGAATAATTACAAAAAGTTCTTGAAGATTATTATTAAAATCATTAATACTCATACGAGTATAATTTTGAGCAAGTAAGTCAATTTTATCCTGAGCATGGTCAATCATTGCTTGAGTAACAACAGAGGCTTGAACACGATAGGAGGCTTGTACTACTTTATTAGCATAATCAAATAAACGTTTAATAATAGTACGAACCGAAATATTTTGAATTACAGAAAATTCATCTTTATCGCCATTATTAGTAGGTTCTATTTTACTATCTTCAATTACATCTTGCATATCAGCAGAACGGTCAACATAACCTTTTGCTAATTTAGAACGAATAGTGCTATCCCATTTAGACATAGGATATTCTTTAGAAGACATATTTCCACCTACTCGTCCCCATTCAGCTTTAAAATTGCCATTACCGAGAGGTGTCATATTATATGCTTTATTATGTCCTTGCGTCCCGAAATTACCATCTACACAAATTAGATATACGGGCTTAACATCCATTTTAATTATTCTCCTTTATATTATTCTACTGTAGGATATTCTTCTAACCCATGGCAAGCAAGATATCTACGTTCATCAGTAGTTAAATACTTGTAAGGCATATCACTTCCAAGCATTTCACATAAGCCATAATCTTCATAAATATCATCTTGGCATTTCCCCGTTACCGTTGCATAATTACATTCAATTCCTTGA
>JAFSVH010000095.1 GCA_017450215.1 Bacilli bacterium
GATTCAAATTTATCTAAATCTAATTGTTCAATTTCTTCAATAATAGGTTCAAACAAATTATATCTATGCGTACATCCTTTATTTTTAAGATAAAAAGATGTTAAATCATCAATTATAGCTATTAACCCCATATTTGCTAAAGCATAACTTTCTTCAGTTAAAGCCTTTATACATTGCCTATACAAGTCAACGTGATTTTCAGGCAACATTATTACTGTAGCATCTTCCAATTTTGTAATAATATCTAAAGTTAAATGTTTTTCCATATACTTGTCAAATTTTGTCTCATCTAAATCACTATTGGTAATTTTTTTCATCTCTTCTACGGAAATACCGAATGGATAAACCCAATAAAATTTACTCAATTCTTTATAATATGTATACCAAGATATATTACTATTCGGATCTTTTTTGGCTTCTCTTATTAAAGATAATGTTGGTTTTAAAGCTTTTGTGATTTCTGAAATTACTTTTTGAACAGGTTCCATCTCTTTTCTAATTTTTTCAGAAACATCAAAAAAAGGTTTAAACACTTCCTGAACCTTTTTCATATCATTCATCCAAACAGAATTAACAATTGTTGCTGTTATTCTAGAAATTTTATTTAATTCTTTAGTAATATTATTTGTAGTAATATCTTTACTTATATCGGACATCTTAATACTTCCTATTTTATATATTATAAATCATAAGTCTATATTTTTTTGATCACTTGTCTATTCAACTTTAGCTTTAGTTGTTAATTGATCTAAGTTCGTTAATATATCACTAGGAATCTTATTAACGTGCTTTAATGCTTCGAGTGTTTCTTATTCAGTCAAACGATTTGAATATACAAATAAATCCACCGACATTTCTAAGCAAGAATGCCATGTTCTCTCATGAAAAACTTGACATTCTTTCATCCTTGAATTTCAAAATATGGCTCTATTACTTGATTTTATAATATTTATAAATTTTTAAGGATGCCAAGTATTGAAAACGAGTATATCATTTCATATATCATATGGCATCCTTAATTTATATTATTCAATTATTTAATTTCCCAGTAACCTGATTTTGTAGAACCTTTATGCTCTATTCTTCCTTCATCCTTAAGTTTCTTAATGTTATGTCTAGCACTACCTTCTGAAATATTTAATATTTTCATTATATCTTTCATAGTTAATGTTTGATTTGACTTCATTAACTCATATATTTCTTCATGGATGTTTCTTGGATGTTTCTTGGATGTTTCTTGGATGCTCCACATCAACATCATCATTATCAAATCCAGATTTATCAAATGGAATAATAACATTTATATAACTTTCAGAGAAACGATAAGCCTTTTCGCCATAAATACTCACTACTGTTGGAACACCATGACCGCCTTCTTCACCAAAACCACAAGTCTTAAATATATCGAATAATTTCTTATTAACTGGATTACTTACACCTTTATAAAAATCTTCTTTTGACATCTTAGCTGGTATTGAACCTCTTGATTCAATCTCTAATCTATCTGAATAAATGTAGATACCTGGATTATTACTCTCGCTCCATTTGTTGTGAACGCAAGCATTGTACCAAGCTTGTTCAAAGGCTTCATTATCGAATACTTTCTTCTCTTTTCTGCTTCCTTCACCAAGTTTTATAAATGTTTGATTATATGATGATTCAACATAATCTTTTGCTTTTTCCATTGCATAAAGCAAACAAACCCCACCAAATTCATCTCTTTTTAAATATCTGCTCTTATCAGTAGTTGCAAATGTAGCAACATTAATTACTATATCATTTTTATCTGCTAGCATAAAAGCCATATAATTATATTTTCCACTAGATGTTCGTAACCTTAAATTTGTTTCAAATGTTTTATCATTGAAATGATAATTATGTGTTATCAAATAATTTTTTAATATTTGAAATGTTAAATCTTGTCTATATGATTCCATTTCACATATATCAGCCTCAGGAATATTTAAAGATGCAATAAATCTCTTTTCTATTTCTTCTGGTGTCATCTCTTGACATTTAGTACCAACTCTACAATGGCACCCTCTTGGTGTCATACCATATTTCTTTTGGTAATATAATTTATTACCTCTTTTTATATCTATTACAATTACATCTTTATCATCTATTACTTCATGATGAGTATGTACATATTCAGTACATTTGGGTAGTACTTGATCTGTAATTACATCAGCGACTTTTAGCATTGTTTCATCTAATTTACCCTTTGTGATACCAACTACTTCGCCATCTTTTTTAACACCAATATAGATATGACCTCCACCTTCAGTATTAAGATAAGTTTCTAATTCTTTTGCTAAAGTATCGGTATACGTTTCTTTTAATTCATATTTATCTGTTTCATCAAATCTCAACATGAAAATCACCGCCTAAAAAGATAAATAAAGTATATCACATATTTACAATTTTTTTAAGAGATTTAGGCAAATTATATTTTAAATATTTACTTTAATATTAAATACGTAGTTGATAGTTATATCATTAAATAAATTTCATTATCTTAGCCAAATAAAAAAGCTAAAAGATTTTATACTTCTAGCCTTTCATACAATTTTGTGATTCAAATTAACCATTTATCATGATTGTTATGTTACTTCTTTTTTTATTAATATGTAATAAGTTACATTATATTTCTTAATTTTTATTTCTGTGACTTAACGTTCTTCCGTCTATCCATAACGCAGACCGTTTCAACGTGGGTTTAAGACTTGTTGAAGCCATAATCTACCTACTAATAATTAATTAAATACCAATTAGATTCTTCTATTCCTTGATCATCTTTGGTAATTAAATGAATGTAATAATTGGAATCATTATCTTGATATACTGGAGTAACAATTTCAAAATAGCTCCGATATACATCATTATAAAATGTTATATAAGCATAACCTATATATGCACCAACATAGATATTGCCTTCAACAGCTTCTTCATCCCATTTATTTTTAACATTATCTTTTATTAAAAAGATATCATCAAATGCTTTAAGGCTATAATTAAATTCTTGATATTGATCTTTATTAATCTTAAATTCTATTTTAGTTATTAAAGCATTATTAATTGGATAATCTAAATCTTCTTTAATCCATAACTTTGAATAGATATTATATTCTTCATAAACGCATTTATCAATATAATAGAAAAAAGCATTATAATTAGCAATATCAACATAGTGATAAACATATGCATACCAATCTCCATTTACTAATCTTAATACGAAATCCTCATCTTCATTTTTATCATATAATAGATATCAATAATTAGTTAATTCATATTGATGATATTTAAAACCATTAAAGGTAAATGTGTTATCAGAATTTAAATTGATTTCCATATGCTCAACATAATGAAAATCACTAAAATTAATATCATTATTGGTACAACTAACTAAAATAATAGATAAGCTTAAAATCAATAATAATAAAACTTTTTTCACCATATAAACCCTTATTTACTCAAATATTTTTGAACAAGATATGTCAATTCATCATTAAATGTATAACATATAATATCATCTTCATCACGACAGCTGAAATAAAAATTACCATATTCATCTTCTCTAAAAATTCTAATTCCTTTGATGATGGTTTGTTCTAATTGTTCATCTTCATATAATAGACAAAGACAATCTAATCCATCTTCTTCAACAATCCAAGTTTTATCTGGCATATTATCTACTTCAATAAAAATATCATTAAATGATTTTTTATCTACTTCTAATTGATGTTCTACATCATTAAAATCAGATGATAAATACAATTTTGTGATTATAGTATCATAATCAGGGAAAGAATATCCTTCTTTTACCCAAACATCTTCAAATAAATAATTAGCCCTTCCTGTACCATAAACGGAATAGATCAAATTATCATTAGCTTTAGCCATATATAGATATTTACGAGGAAAGAATAAATTCTTAAAATATCCAATTTCTGGATCTTGATAGTCAACATAATATTCTAAGCCATCATAAGGAATAGGATAATATCTAAATCCATTATAAATAATGCTATCATCTTTTTCTAGATTAATTAGTACTCCTTTATCATCATCACAGCCACTAATAATGATAATGGAAATTGATAATAGAATAATTATAATCATATTTTTTAATAATCTCTTATTCATTAAAATTCCTCCTTCTATATTGAATTATCTAATTCTTGAAGTATTATCAATATAAGGTAATAAATAATTGTTTTTCTTACTCATATTTTATCAAAAAAGTGAGCAAGAAATCAATAAGAGTGAGCAAGAAAAATTAATTATTTTATAACTCCCTCGATAGTTTTCAAAATACTATCATTAAACATTTTATCAGCCCATTCAGTATTTGAAACATATAATTGTTCTGAAATATAGGTGCAGACTGCAAAAATGACCAACGATGCTGACAAATTCACAAAAAGAAAGAGCCCATCTTGAGCATTTCACTCAAAATGGGCTGTTTTTTGATTTTTTGATTAATTTTTGATTATTTTGGTGTTTTTAGTGTTAATAATACAACGGTCTCGACAGTATATAGTCGTTTTGGCACCGTTCGCGCAATAACAGCGCTAATTCGCATCAATATAGCAAGAATTTTGTCATTAATGCTAAATAGAAAAAGGGAAAACTCCTATTATATACATAGGAAACCCTTATTCTTTTATAATATATAAAGATTTGTTTAACTGTTTGGATTCAGTACATGTTTTTTCTAATCAAACAAATCGATATCCCCATAAATATCTTTATTATAAATCACTTCAAAATAACTATTTTTATAAGGATTAAAATTTAAATAGAAATTCGATTGCTCATAATTATTCTTCCTTTTTATAGGAAAGAAAGAATCTTTATTTTCAGAGAGTTTAACAAAATTATCAAAATCTGTAAAGCATTCCTCAATCGTTAATTCATCAAAAAATAGTTCTTCACTATTCAAAAGTTGTATTAAATCATCCCTTTTTATTTCACCATAAAAAGAAATTTTATCAGAGCCATTACATTTTTTTAAAAACAAAAAATCTTTTGAGGAAATACTTTTTATTACTTCAACGCCATACAAAGATAATAAACATCTTTCTAGATTAAACGAGTCTAAAATTTTAATTAATTTTTTCTTGAACAAATTATTTTTGATTTCTAATGAAATATTATTTTTATATATTTTTTTTTTAATTTTCACATCCAAAACCTCCAATATAATTTCAATTATAATTATATCATAAAGATATCTTTTAATTAACACAATGAAAAATCGCCCAAACTATTTTTGATCGATTGTCATGTTATGTTTTTCTTATATTACTATGTAATATATGTTACATTACTTTTTTTATTTAGATTTCTGAGGAGCTTTAGGCGAGCGTGCTTCAAGACAAACAACAGTTTCAACATGATATGTACCAATAAACATATCAACAATTCCCACCTTTTCAATTGAATATTTTTCTAATAGAATCTTTAAATCTCTAGCAAGTGTTTTTGCTTCACATGATACATAAACAATTCTTTTTGGTGCTAATTCATTAACAGAATATAAAAACTTATCAGTTGATCCAGTTCTAGGTGGATCCATAATTAAACAATCAAATTTTGCTTTCATCTTAGCCATTTCTATTATATATTCAGTAGCATCTGCACAAACAAAATTAATATTTTTAATCTTATTATTGTTTGCATTATTCCTAGCATTAATAACACTTTGTTTATTATTCTCAACTCCATATACATATTTAGCCTTATTAGCGAGTGTTAACCCAATGGTTCCAACACCACAATATGCATCTAACAACACTTCATCACCTTGCAAATGCAAATATTCATCAACTTTTTTATATAATAATTCTACTTGATAAGGATTAATTTGAAAGAATGTTTTAGATGAAATATTAAATCTTACTCCTAATATTTCATCTTCAATATATCCTTTACCATATAATATTTGTTCTTCATCACCAAGAATAATAGATGTTTTTCTAGAATTAACATTTTGTATTATAGTTGTAATATATGGGCATCTAGCTCTCAATCTTTTCACAAATTCACTTCTTGAAGGAAATACATTTGAACCAATTACTAATGTAACTAATATTTCTTTTGTATAACGAGAAAATCTAATCTGGACATATCTCATTAACCCTTTTCTTTTATCTTCATCATAGCAACTAAGATGAAGCTCATTCATTATTTTTCCAATTTCTTTCACAATTTCATTTTGTTCTTTAGTGTGAACAAGACAATAATCATTAGTTACAATACGATGTGTATCTTCCTCATAAAAGCCATATACAATCTTACCATCACTATATTTATAAGCAACAGTCATCTTGTTTCGATAACCTTCAAGAACACTTGCTCTTTCAATTTCTTCTACTTTTGCTTTTATTGAATATTGTTTAAAACAATTATTAACATATTCTTCTTTAAATTTAATTTGCTCATTATAATTCATATGAAGTAAGTGACAGCTTCCACACTTATTATAAGCACCACACTTAACATCAACTCTTTTTTTTGATTTATTAATTAGATTGTGTACTTTGCATTTATCGCCATTAATCGCTATAACTGCACTCTCACCAGGTAATAAATTATTAACACATTTAATGCTACCACCTAATTTAAATACACCTTGACCAAATTCATTTAAATTAATACATTTAACTTCTATTTTTTGACTTTTTATATCATTACTTTTATTATTTTTCTTATTAATATAGCTCATATTTTTAATTTATAATAATCTCATTTTTTATCATATTCATTAATAAATTTTTGTATTATTTCAAGACCATCTAATAATTGCTTTCTTCCACAAGCAATATTTAATCTAATATATCCATTACAATCATTACTATACATTGTACCATTATTAATCCATACACCATATTCAATCAATTTATTAAAGATTTCATCTTGGCTTAAGCCAAGTCTTGTAATATCAATCCACATTAAATATGTAGCTTCTAATTTTGCAATTTTAAATTTATTTTTTCTAGCAAAATCATAAACAATATTCTTATTTTCATTTAAATAATAATTTTGTTCTTTTACCCATTCACTACCTTTTTGGTAACTAATTAAACAACCAAGTAAACCAAATGTATTTATTTCAATAGACATATCTTCATAAGTTTTATTAAAGGCACTTGCCATGGTTAGATTGTTGAAGATGATGTTTGATTCACTTAATCCAGCAACATTGAATGTCTTAGAGGGTGCTGTACATAAAATAATGTCTTCATATTCATCAAAGAATCTTCCAACAGATGTAAATTTACTACCTTCCATAATCAAATCGCAATGAATTTCATCACTAACTAAAATACAATTATGTTTTTTACATATTTTCACAATCTTACTAATTTCTTCTTCAGTATAACATCTACCAACTGGATTATGTGGATTACATAAAATAAACATCTTGCACTTTTCAATTTTAGCTTCTAAATCATCAAAATCAAAATGATAAGTAAATAATAAATCATCAATTTCTTCTCTTATTAATTTACTATATTCTAATGTTCTTCCATTCGCTTTCACAACATTATAAAAAGGATTATATACTGGAGGATTTACTAAAATAGAATCACCATCTTTAGTGAACATATTAACAATAAAATATAATGCATTAACAACACCAGTGGTAATCACAATATTATCTTTATGTGTTTTATATCCATAATGTTCATAACACCATTTACAAATAGTATCATATAATTCATCAGTATATAAAGTATAACCAAAAGCACCATTCTTGCTTCTTTCAATAAAAGCTTCCTTTACATCTTCAAGAGTCTCATAATCACTATCAGCAACCCAGAAAGGTAAGATTTTATCTGTATTATAAGCTGTCTTTTGTAAGTCCCACTTATAACAATCCGTTCCTCTTCTATTTACTCCATTAAAAAACTTGTCATAATATTTCATTTTATATCCTCCATTTCTTATATAGATTATATCATAAAAACTAATAAAAAGAATAGGGTAGAGGAAAGAAAATATTTCTTTGCCCCTCCCGTTGCACCGTACGTACGGGTCTCGTATACGGCGCTACATTTATATTTATCACAAACTACCAAGATAGTAGGAAAGAGGATTGACTAGTCCCGGTCTATTCC
>JAFSVH010000096.1 GCA_017450215.1 Bacilli bacterium
TAAATTAAAATTAAAATAAAACCATAAATAAAATTATTAATATTATTTATATATTATTTATTATCAATATATTAGGAAATAATTAATTGAAATTTTTTATCAATTATGATAAAATCTTTATATAAAAATTAAGGAGATACCTATGTCAGTTCTAGTTTGCGAAAACATATCTAAAAGTGAAAATGGTCCAATTAAAAATTTTTCATACAATTTCTTAGATAATCAAATCTATGGCCTTGTTGGAAAAAACGATTCAAAAATTGAAGAATTATTCTCATTAATATCTGGAGAGACTAAACCACAAAGTGGTAAAGTCTATGTCGATGGAGAAGATTTATATGATAATGATATGGCAATTGAAGAACGTGTATTCTATCTTCCAACTGCTCCATCTTATTTCAACGGTACTCCTATCATCAAAATAATCACAAGATTAAGCAAGTCTTATCCAAAACTTGATAATGCCTATGCTTATCAAATCTTAAAAAAATATGGAATTGATATTAATGCAATCTATTCAAAATTAACAGAAAGAGAAAAATCAATAGTCTTAGGAGTTCTTGCTATAGTTAGTAAAGCTAACATTACTATTATGAATTTACCACTTAAAGATGCTGATTTTAAAGATAAATATGATTTTTTCAAAACCATCTACACAGATCATGAATCATATAGTAGAACATTCATAATCAATACTGATTTCATTGATGATATTACATATCTAGTAGATAAAATATTATTCTTTGATAAAGGAAAATTAATCTCACAATTCACTGTTGAGGAAATAAATGACAATTTTAGATATTTATCAGGTAAAACTGAAGTAGTAAAATCACTAGTATCAGGCATAAAATTATTAGGCTATGAAGATTTAGGAAAAACATTGACTGTATGTGTTGGTCAAAAATTATCTAAAGATGATATACGTAAATATCAAAAATACATGATTAAAATTAGTGAAGTACCAATTCATATAATTTATATATATTTAGTTAATTTAAGAGAATTAAAAGATAGATTTTAAAAAAGTGCTATTAAACAATAGCACTTTTTACTTAGGCATTACAATTTCACCTATCATTTTTACTGTATAGCAAATTGAAGCAGCTAATAATGCACTTAATATAATGCAAATCAAAATATAAAATACTTTAAAATAGCCTGCTTTTCCAGATTTTAAAATCTTTTCATAATTAAAAATTTGAAGTAAATTATAAAAAAGAATAATACCTGGAATAAATAAGACAATATAAGTAATAGCAAGAATTGAAGAATCCATATAAACCTCCCATCATTTATTTACATTATTATTTCTATACATTATAATTAATTATAACATTATTTAGAGGTAAAACAAAATGATTAAAGTAGATAATTATAAACAAGCATTATTTCTATTAAAAACTCATATATTAGTTTCCATAAAAAAAGGCGAAGCTCCGCTATTCTTTATTCTTACAAAGGATAAAGCTAATAATGAGCTTATAATGGTTACTAATGATACTAGAAAATACTATATATCAATTGATGATTATAAATTTAATTTTTATAACGATAATACTTATATTTATAAAAGCATTGAAGAATTATCTATGAATAATTTAGATGAAAAAGATAGAGAAAAAGAAATAGAAAATCAAATCATACAAGATAGAGAAAATCATATGATTAGACAATAATAATTATTACAAAATAATAATTATTACAAAATAATAATTATTACATAATAATAATTATTTTTAAATAATAAGTAACTAGAAATGTTATACACTTCTAGTTACTTTTATTTTTAATACTTAATATTTACTATTTATATTTGCTTTTTCTATTTTTTCTAAATAATCTAACCAGTAAGTGAACGTATTACCTTTTTTCATTTCTTCTCTTAATTCATCAAAAGTAAAGAAAGCAACTTTTTCTACTTCTTCTTTTTGAATTTTAAATGATAAAGTACTACTTATGAAAAAGACAAATGTATCACAGAAATAGCTTTGATCATCTAAATAATATTTTCTTTCTTCAAGATAACCACCTTTAAATTTTCTAACATCTATTCCTACTTCTTCCATGGTTTCCCTGATGCAAGCTGTTAAAGCATCTTCTCCACTTTTTAAGTGACCACCAACAGCACACCACAAATGTGGACTAGTGACATTAGCTGTTCTCTTTTCAAGAAGAATTCGATTATTTTCATCCTTTAGCCATACTTGCACAAAGATTTTAAATTCATCTTTTTTTAGTCTTTCACCCCGTTTTATTATCTTACCAGTCTTTTGTTTATTAGCATCATAGACATCAAATAATTCAATATTATTTCTTAGAGACATGATATAAAATCTTAAACAATCTTTCAGTGCTTTCTTCACCGATACCATATGCTCTATTAGCATAATTTTCATCAATTGTTAGACCTGAATGTCTAAAATCACCACTAATATCACAGCTGAATAATACTACTTCACCTTTTAGATTCTTAGCACTCATGAAACTAATATATAGTTCTCCATCTTTAACTTCGAAATTTCCATAAGAATCTGCTGTATCACTAACTTTAAAATTAGTCATGTTGAATTTATCTTTATCAAAAACATATTTAGCTTGTACACCAGCAAAATTATTTTCACTTTCAAGAATGAATTCTAATTTATTATCTTTTCTAATAGCTTTAATTACAGCATCATATTCTTTCTTTCTATTTAAATCTTCATCATAAAGAGCATAATCAACAATGTAAATCTTAGCTTCGAATTCTTCATCACCAAAATAAATGATTACTTTTTTAGTTCCAGGATTAGCTAATTTATCATAGTCTCCATCATCAAACATATCTCTTGTACATGGAACTAATCTATCCATTCCATCTGTATAATAAACATGCATTTTTAAATCTTCTAATTTAAAATCATCAATATCATATTCTTCACCAAACGAAACTGAATCCACTTCAACATGATCAATTGTTTTACTATCCCAATCAATTTCAGTTCCAGGATCATCAGGATCAACAGGATCATCTGGGTCATCATTACAACCAACTAATAATAAGCATAAACTAAGCATTAAAATAACTAAAACACTAAATAATTTAAATCTCATTGTTTTATTCATATTATTCTCTCCTTAGTCAATTGGTTCATATACAGCTTTGATTACTGCATCGCCAGTAATATATTTATTAGATTGTGAGAAATAAACAAATTTATAGCCATTAATATCTTCAATTGCAGGTTCAAGCGAATTTCTACCTTCTTGAACTCTTTGACGAGATACAATATTACCATAGAAATCTAAATAAATAACTGTATAAACATTATCTCTCATTGTTCTCTTTCCATCATGTAGATTTTGATACATCATAATCAAATCACCAATATCAAATGTTCTATCACCATTGAAATCATTTTGTTCTAAGAAATATTCACCAGCTACTTCACCATTTTTAAACATTTCAAAGCCTTTATCTAAGTCTTCACTACTAAAGACACCATCTAAGTTAATATCACCACTAAAGTTATATCTCTTAGTTTTTGTAAAAACAATATCTCCGTTACTATCTTTACCAATTAATGAGAATACTGAATTATAATTTAATACTGAATTCTCTAAAATCTTATCAAAGCTTCCAACTTTTTGGGTTACATTGATAGTTTCAAGTAATGTTTCATCTTGATAAATTTCAAATTTAGTAATCAAATCATTCTTTAATCGATAACTAAATTCACAGCTGTATCTAGCTGTCTTACCATGCATATCAAAGCCATAGATTTCACCAACATCACCATAAGTATTACCATAGATTTCAAATGTCTTGCTTGTATCATCAGCATAATGCATTGTACATACAAATTTATAAGCAGCATTCTTATTTAAATTAGTAAGTATAGCAGTTGAAGTATTATCTTTAGCAGGAGTAACTTTAGCTAATAATTGACCAGCTTCATCTTTAACTTCTAATGTTTTTACATAGCCTTTGTATGTTGAATCGAAATTAACATAACCATTAGTGCTAGATGCTGTAAAGAATGTTGTTTCAGCAACCTTAGCCTTCTTGTTTTCCCAGTTAATTGCTCTTCTAGCAGGAATAAAGCAAGAATCTACAACCTTCTTTGTGTCATGGTCAAACATCTTCCAAGTAATACCAGATGCATTAACTGTGAAATATCCACCACCACTTGTTGAAGAGGTAGTATTATCTAATCTACATGCAAAATATTCAGGATTTTGATTATCTTTAATACCATAACTACCACCAGCACGTCCACCAATTTGACGAGCACCCATATAAACAGTACCATGTTCATAATCTAAATCTACAATTTCACCATTATAAAGCTTATTACTTCTATAATAAGTGTGATAATCACCAGCTAAAGCAAGGTCAACATCATATTTATCAAATACTTCATGCCATGTTCCATAATGACTACCATAACCACTCTTTAATGCTCCTGTTAAAGCATTTAACCATGGGTCGTGTTGGAATACTATCAAATATTGATATCTTCCTTCATTTGCTTCTACTACTCTTGAGAACCATGCTTGTTGGTCTGATTGCTTAGTAGTACTCATTCTTAATGTTTCAGAATCTAAGCCTACAAATAAAACACTATTGTACATAAACCAATAAGATGAACTAAGTGGATCATAACCATTATCAGGATGATTAGTCACATCTTCATAAAATTTATTTCCAACCATTGAACTTTCTGAAGCAGCATAATATGTATGATTACCAGGAATATTAGCCCACATCTTTGTTTGGAATGCTGGCATATTCTTAAGATCAGTTAAAGTCTTAAAGGTCTCAAAATTTCCACCATTTGATACTTCATCACCAGTGAAAAGAATCATCTTACATTCATTATTACTATCTTCATCGATAATCTTCATCAATGCATTTGCCTTAGTTGTTCTATCAGTATAGCCTGGGTGAGCATGAATATCACTCATCCAAACAAATTTAAATTCACCTGCAACACCAGCAGTAGTAACTTCATAAACTGGAGTTGTAACTGTTCCAGATGATATTTGATACTTATATGTCGTATCACAAATCAAATCATCCACTGTAAGCTTAAATGAATAAGTTGGGAAGTTTTCACTCTTAACTCCTTGTAGATTAAACACTCTAGCTCCTGTAAAGTCAGGATCAGTCTTTAAACATATTTCAAACTTACTTGTTGGATCTGTACATTGCCAACTAAAACTCATAGCGCTTGAGCTATCTTCAGCTGGATTACTCCATACTACTGTTATTGCAGTAGTAAGTGCTCCTGTCTTGATTCCAAAGAATACAAAACAGAACAAGAAAATGTTAATAAAAATTAACAATTTTTTAAAAACTTTCTTCATCATTCCTCCTAGTCTAATATATAAATATATATATATATA
>JAFSVH010000010.1 GCA_017450215.1 Bacilli bacterium
AAAATTCTTGAACTTCAAAATGCTGATAAAAAGACTATGATTGAGCAGTATAAGATTTTAGTAAAAACTGCTGATACTTTAGAAGAAGCTCTTGAATATCAAAAACAGCTTTATGAAATGCGTAAGTCTCAACTTCAAGATGAACTGCAAATTGCTGAATATCAAGAACAATCATTACAGAATAGGCGTGATATTCTATTAAAGCAACTTTCATTAGAACAAAATCGTGGTAGTTCTGCTAAGGATGCTTACGAATATATTACTAATGGTAGTTCAGGTGATAGAGCTTTAGATAAAATTGCAGAAATTATTCAAGAAGCTAAAGATGAATGGAATGAAGCTGATAGAAAAGGAAAAACGGGAGAAATTTCTAAAGAAATAGCAAAAGAGTTAAAAGATGCTGCTCATGAAAAAGCGGAAGAAGCTAGAAGTCAAGCTGGTTATGAATCTAGTATAGATGGTACGGGTTTCAACGCATTAGAAAAGGATATTGCTCCTGATGTTAAAGAAATTGAACGTATTACAAAAGAAATTAGAGATTTAGATAGAGAAGAAATTGAAAATACTATTAAAAGGTATGAGTCTCAAAATATTTCTTATGAATTAATTAATGACCAACTTTTGCAGTTATACGCTTTAGCTAAAACTGATGAACAAAAGGTTGAAATTTTAGAACGTATAGAAGAAAATCAGAAGAAGCAATATGATTTAATTAAAGGCATTAAAGAGTTCCAAGTTACAAAAAATAATTTTGAACTTGAATATCTTAATCCTTATCTTAATACAGAACGTTATACTTATCTTAAAGAACAAAATAAACAAATGTATAAAGAAATTCAGGCTAATGCAAAAGCTGAATATTCTCGTTTGTGGAACAAGATATATAACGATAATATTGCTGCGGGGGCAACACCAGAACAAGCAAGTCGAATGGCATATGGCAATAGTGATGTTCAAGCTGCACTTCAAGATTATATGGATGCTTATAAAGCATATGGTGATGTAATCATGAGTGTAATTGAGGATAAACTTGAACATATTCAATGGCATATTGATAAGTTAGAGAGGGAGAAACCTCAAGAATGGGCTTCTATTAAGCAAATTGAAAAGTTTGAAAAGAATGAGATAGCTTTGTATCAACAAAAGTTAAATGTTCTTTGGGAACAATTGCAAGATATTAAGGATATTACTGATGACCAAATTAAGTACATGGTTGATGAATATAATGATGCTTTTAAAGCAATTCATGATATGAGGATTCAGGCATTGTCTGACAAATTGGGTTATCAAGATAATGTTCTTGAAGCAATTCGATTTGCTGTTGATACACAAATTAAAGACCTTGAGTTCCAGCAAGAAATAATTGAAAAAATTTACGATGAAGAGCTTAAGAAATTAAAAGATAAAGAAGACAGCTATGAAAGAACTAATAAGTTAATTGAGTTACAAAACAAATTGCTCGATGCGAATAAAGAAAAAGAACGTGTTTATAGACAAGGTATTGGTTGGGTTTATGAGACTAATCGAAATAAGGTTAAAACAGCCCAACAAAATATAGATGCATTTAATCGTCAAGATAGAATTAATGACCTTGAACAATCTAAAGAAAATGACATTAAACGTATTGCTGATGAAATTGAAGGATGGGATGATTATCTTGAAGCCCTTGAATGGCAATATGAACAATGGCAACATGAAGAAAATATGCGTTTACTTAAAGAAGTTCTAGGAGTTGAATCTGACCAAGAAGTTTATGATTTATTAAAAGAAGATATGAAAGCTTATCGTGAATATCGCAAAAATGCAATAGACGGTAATCAAATGTTTTCTGATATTGAAACTGGTATAACAGGTAAGATTGAATCTCTTGGACAAAATTTTGACTGGCTTGGTAATCGTGTAGTTGTTCTTGGACAAGAAGTTGATGGAGTAATTCAATATTTTACTTATACTATTGAAGAAGCAAATCGTTTATTTGGTTTAGCAATTAATGATTGGCTTGATTCTGGTAAACCTTTCTGGCAATGGTTAATGGAAGGTTTTGATGGTGTATTCCAGCATTTCTTAGATGAACATTATCAAAATGAAAAAGAGTATCATGATTTAATGAGAGAAGAATTAGACCTTCTTGATATTGATGATTTCTTAATTGGTAATGAACTTCCCGAAGGTTGGGACTTACCTGATGCTGCTTCTTCTACTATGCAAATTAAAAAGAAAGAGTATCAAACTCTTTGGGATGTTGTTCTTAGTGATAAAAATTTTGTAAATGCTCGTGCTATGAATGGAGAAGATGTAACAAGTGATAATACTATGTCATTTGATGGTTATATTGATTATTCTAATGCTATGGCAAAAGCTATTCGTGACCAAGATTGGGAAGCTTTAGATTATTATGCTATTTTGCGTAATGTTAAAGCTGAAAATTTAGGCTATGATATTTCTGGTAATACAGAAGGCTTTAGAAGTAATGAACAAGTTGCTATTGATGCTTATAAACAATATTATAAAAATATTGATGAAGAAGTTACCAAAGGTTTTATTGATACTCAAAGAGAATTAATTAAAGCTTCTAATGAAAGCAATGCTAATTATAAAACTATTGAAAGCTTTTTAGATAATGCAATTAATCGTGAAATTAATACTGTTAAAACAACTAGTGGTCAAGAAATTGGCATACAAAAAACTAGTACAGGTGAGTTAAAAGCAGTATTATATGATGGTAATGGTCAAATTAAAACTCAATTAACTAAATCTGAACAAGAGATGGTTAATAATTATACTGAGCAAGCTAATTTAAGTAGAACATTATTAGATTTAAATACAGCTAGAGAATTAAAGGGCATGGATGAATTAGGTAAAGCTACTATTGCTGAACAAATTAATCAAGGCTTACGTTATACTTTAGCTTTAAATGAATCTACTGGTAAATTAGAACTTCAAATGATTGATGATAATGGAAGGCTTATTCAACAAATAAATGAAGAAAATGCTTCAATTCTTGGGTTTAAAAATACTACTGCTACTAATTTAAATAATATTAAAACGCAACAAATGAACGCAGAAAAAGTATTAAAAGTATCTCAGGATAATGATATAGTATTTAATTCTGAAATGTCTCATTTAATTAATTCAGTTGGTAGTTTAATTGATACTGATTTATCAGATGAAATGGTGCCAAAATTAGTTGAAATGGTTACTGCATTAGGAGAACAATATGGATTGCTAACCGATGTTGCTGATGAAAGTTCTGACCAGAATAGTTGGTTATCTAAAATGCAAGGTGACACTCAATCACTACAGGAAGCAGTATTAGAAATTCTTGCAGCTAGTGGGGCAAGTCAAGATGTAATCGAAAGAGTTGAACAAAATGGATTACTATATACAATGGCGAACTCTGGATTTTCTATTGATGATGTAAGTGACTTAAAGGGCATTTCTACTAGTAATTTAAGTGATTCTACATTACGAGCTTATTCTAGTGCTATTCAAGAAATAAATAAATTAAGTGAGCAATGGTGGGCTACTGAGGATAAAGATGAAAGAGCTAATCTTGCTGCACAAGCATTAAAAATAGGACAAGCTGCTGGTTTAACTAGAAATCAAGAAGGTTCGTGGAGTGATGCATCTTCTACTTATTCAGTTGCAGCCGCTCATGCTAAAAGTACTGTTACTGATAGTAAGGGTAATAGTTATACTGCTTCTTATTCTGATAGTTCAGGTAGTTATACTGGTAGTAGTCGTTCTGCCTACAATTATATTAGTGATTCTAGTAGTTCTGGTAATACACAATTAGATAATGTTAAATCAGCTATTGAGAAAGCTAAAGCTGATTGGGATGCTGCTAATGCTCTTGGTGATGAAGCAGGAAAAGCTGCTGCACATGCTGCGGCAGAAGCCGCTCGTGCGTCTGTTGGGTATTCTGGTGGTGCAGATGGTAGTCAATATATTGCTACTCGTGCTAATGGTATTGAAGGTGGCCCAATTACTTATACAGGTCTTGCAATGCTTCACGGTTCAAAAACAAGCCCTGAATATGTATTAAATTCAGACCAAGCATATAATATTTTACGTTATATTGCAACAGGAAATAGACCTCAAGATAATATTGAATCTTATAATAATAGTGTTACGAAAGCTACACAGTACATTGTAGAGGGAGATATTATTCTTGAGAATGTTGATAATCCTGCTGAGTTCTGGGATGAGGTTACTACAGCAATGGGTAATCGCTGGAATGTTACAAAGAACAGATAATTTATATTGACATATTTGTAAAAATATGTTATAATAAATTAAAAATGAGAAGAGGGGTGGAGGTAAAACTCCACCTCCACCTCTCTAATTATTAAATTATAAATAAAAAATAAAGAAAGGAGTTGTATTATGGCGGTATATAAACCTAGTAATTTAGTCCCTACTTTACAAGAAATTGATGTATTAAAAGACCAAGTATTTTCTTGTCAAGTTAATACATCGGGCGATAAAGTTACAAAATATAAAATTCAAGTTTTATCAAATCGTGGAGATGAATTAGGTAGTACTCAAGAGGAATCTGTAAATATTAAGAATAAAGGCACTTTAAAAGCACCTTTAGAATCTTCATTTTTTGCTAATAATTCTATTATAAATGGGAAGGATTATCAATGGAATATTCGTACTTATACTGATAAAGCAAATACTCTTGTGTGTAATGGTTTTGTTGTTGGTTCTACGAAATATGTAATTTGGTCAAAAATTCCTTCTCCTGATAGTACTACAGATACAGCTACTAAAAAGAAATTACAAGAAACTTTAGATAATTTAATATATGATAGATATATTCAAATTATTAGTATACAGGATGGGGAAAATAAAATTGTTAGAGGTGCTAAAGAGGATGATGATTTCGTTATCCCTACTGAATCAGTTACCGAACGATTAAAAATTTCTTATGTTAACAAAGAATTAGGTACTGATAAAGATTATGTTAAAATTGAAGTAGATGATGGATTTAAGTATAATTATAAAGATGGGACTAAATATACTATTTATCAATGTTCTAATGAACATACAGTAAATAGTGCTTTTGCAGACCCTAATAGTGAAATTAATCAATCTGATTATCTATTTATATATAAAAGTGTAGCTGATGCACAAGCAGCTAGACAAGCTGGTGAAACGCCATCAAGTGATAATATTGATGTTAATCGGCTTTCCGAAAGTATGATAAAAGGTTATGATGAAGATAATAAACCTTTTTATAGAGCTAGAAAAATTACTGGCTATTCATCTGATACAGGTGAAATTAGAGTTATTGATAGTTTTTATACTCCACCTTTAGATGGAGAATGTTATAGGTTATTTACTTATAATCATAGTTCAAATATTTACGAGCCTGTTGATGAAGATAAATTAGAAACACAATCGGGCAATGATTATCATCTTAATAGTCATATTATTGGTGGTCTACCTATTGAAGATAATTATTTTGTAGTATCTAGTAATAATGTTACTTCTTCAAGTGTTGATAAATTATTTATTCAGCCTAATATTAATATTAAGACTGATGATAATGATGATAATGCTAATATTATTACTTTTGATGATAATACACAAATTAAAATATTAAAGAAAACAACTATTAATAGTGAAACAGGGAAAGAATTAGATATTACTTTTAATAAATTAGATAATACTCAATGGTTACTTGAGAGTTCTAATATGAGCACAATAAGAGGCACTATGCCTCTTAGTGATTTAATTGTACCTCAAAGAGATTATGAGGTATATACTAATTTTATGGATTCGATGCCAAATAGTATCTTTTATGCTAGACGTACTCCATCATTAGTTATTAATGTTAATAACTATACTAATAGTGGTACTAGTTCAGAAGAACCTCCGTATGAAGGGGAACTTAATCCTGATGGGACTACAATTGTTAATTATAAAGATATAGAATTTGATGGAGAATTATCTGATTATTTTGAGCCTACGATTAAGTATTATCAATATACTTTATATTCAGGAGAAGAAATAAATGAAGATAATTTAGTTGTTAAAAGTGAAGAAATTTACGATAATGATTTAATTTGGCGATATCGTGG
>JAFSVH010000097.1 GCA_017450215.1 Bacilli bacterium
AAATATTATGCTAGTAGGAGATATAGATCAGGCGATTTATAGATGGAGAGGTTCTGATTCGGACTTAATTAAATCCTTTATTAATAGACCAAATGTTAAAACATTAACATTATCAATTAATTTTAGGAGCGATGGTTATATAGTAACAGGAGCCGAGGACTTAATTACTCATAATCAAAACCGCATTTATAAACAAATGAATCCATATAAACCAAAATGCGTACCAATTTATAGAAAAATACATTCTGATAAAAATGTTGAAGCTAGATACATTGCAAGAGAAATAAAGTTTTTACATGAACTAGGTATACCTTATAGAGAAATATTTGCTTTAGTAAGACTAAAAAGAAATACTACAGCATTAGAATTTGAATTTAAGCAACAAGGTATTCCATACATTGTAGATGGATTAACAGTATCAGATAGAAAAGAAATATCTCTACCCTTAAGATATTTAGATTTCCTTTTGAATCCAAATGATGATAGAGCATTTCTTTCAGTATTAAATGAACCTGCAAGAGGAATTGGTAGTGCAAAATTAAATGAAATAATTGCTGTATCAGTTAAAAATAAATGTTCTTATTATGAAGCTGCTAAGCAATTAGAAGATAAGCATGTAAAAGCATTTGTTGAGCTTACAGAAGAACTTATCACGTTAATGAATTCAGTTGAACCAAGCATATTTATAGGTATGTTAATCGATAAAATTGAATATAAAAAATATATATCTAGGTTATCTAAACATTTAATTAGATTATCTAGATTCAATACATTAAAAGAATCATTGTTAAGCTTTTTAAATGGAGATAATACAAAATATAGAGATTTCTTAAATATGTATTATTTATCTAATGAAAAAGATACAACAAATGAAGATGCAGTTAGAATAATGACCATTCATCAATCTAAAGGATTAGAAGCTGAAGCAGTATTTGTTACAGGATGTAATAAAGAATCAATGCCTGGCCTAATAAATGATCCTGAAAGAATTGAAGAAGAAAGAAATTTATTCTATGTAGCATGTACTAGAGCTAAAAGGTATTTATACATATCAGTACCTTTAAAAGATATGGATGGTAAAACACCATTAAAACAATCACCATTTGTTAATGAATTATTAGAAAGACAATTGATTGAAGAAAAAGAAGAAAAGGCCCTTTATGAAGGACTTCCATTCTAAATAATATAAGGCGCTCCATCAAGCGTGGTTACAAATAAAAAAAGAAGACTTAATTGTCTTCTTCAACACTTGGATCTTTATAACCCATTAAATCATAATAATTTGCTTTCATAATTTCAGATATTTTTTTCATAGATGTATGAGATGGTAAGAATTCGCCTTTTCTGTATTTACGAATTGTACCCTCATCACAGCCAAGAAGATTAGCAAAATATTGATTAGTATATTTATTATTTTCCATAAATTCATCAAATTGTTTTGAAAATGATGATAGTAAACTAGGATCTTCATTTTTTCTAGACATAAATAATCACCAAAATAATTATAAACTATTTGATTGAGTTTGAAAATAAAAAACGGAGAAAAAATCCGAATATAATTGACAATCGGATTAAATCGCCGTATAATTAAAACAGAAACGGATTAAATCGCCGAAAAGGAGAAGAATATGAATAATAAAAATATAAAAGAAGAATTTATAAATGCATTTGGAGAAGAAAAGTGGAATGAACTTGAAATATTAAAGCCACTTCAAGATGCAGTAGATTTAGTATGTAAGGAATATTTAGGTATTGAACCAATACCTGTAGTATTTGAGGCATTATCAGAAGATGTTGCTAGATATGATTTTAAACTTCAAGCAATTATCCTTAATAATAAATATAAGGATGATTATTTAGAAGTATTAGATGGCTGTTTACATGAATTAGAACACCATTGGCAACGAATCTATATAGCAAATAACGATACCCCTAAGGCTAGAAGATGGAAAAAAGAATTCGAAAATTATGATAAATATAACCAAACTCAAGAAATTGAGATTGATGCATGTGCATTTTCACAAGTTATTTTATCTTGTGAATTTGGACTTACTTATAAGCATCCTAATAATTATATTCAAGTTTTAATCGATGATTATATAAGATCACGAAAAATACTATTAGATGATTAATAAGTAAACAAACCATAAACTTATTAATAAAAAATGATGAGAAAGAGAGGAACAATGAAATGTAAGAATCAATCAGAAGTATTAAAAGATAGATTTGTTAAATTTTTAGCATTAATGATACAAAAATATGGCTCTGAAGTAGTTAAAGCAAGAAAGTAAGGAAGGAGGTTATCTTTAATGAATAAAGAAGGAATGAAATGTGCAATCTATGTTAGAGTTTCAACTGAAATGCAAGTAGATGGATTCTCGCTAGATGCACAAATTAATACTTTAAAGCGTTATGCTGAAAGAGAAGGCATGATTATAGTTGATACATATGAAGATGCTGGTAAATCAGGAAAGTCCATTGAAGGTAGACCATCCTTCAAGAAACTTCTTGATGATATAAAGAATGGATTGGATATTAAATATGTATTAGTATATAAATTATCTAGATTTGGTAGAAATGCTGCTGATATATTAAATTCAATTGAATTAATTCAATCATATGACATTAATTTAATAGCCACTGAAGAAGGAATTGATTCTTCACAAACAAGTGGTAAATTATTAATTTCAGTATTATCAGCTGTATCCGAAATAGAAAGAGAAAATATATTAGAACAAACAATGAATGGTAGACGTGAAAAAGCTAGACAGGGTGGATGGAATGGTGGCTTTGCACCATATGGTTATGAACTTGTTAATGGAGAATTCATTATAATACCTGATGAGGCTGATGATGTAAGAGAAATATATGATTTATTTGTTAATGAGAATTTATCATATAGAAAGATTGCCCATAAATTAAATTTACAAGGCAAGAATAAAGAATTAAAGAAGAATAGAAGCCTAACATCATGGAGTAATGATGCAGTTAAAGGAATAATAAGGAATCCTATTTATAAAGGTACCATTGCATTTGGAAGACGTACCAAAGTTAAAATTAGAGGAACTAGAGATGAATATGCAAGGGTTGAAACTGATAAATATATTATGGGGCAAGGTAAGCATGAAGCTATAATAAGTGAAGAGTTATGGAATCAAGCGCAAGAAAAAATAAAATCACGCAGTAAAACTGGACCTAATCCAGCATATGCTAGATCATATTTATTATCAGGTTTGTTAAGATGTCCTTGTTGTGGTGGTAGAATGTCATCTGCAGTTAACCAGTGGAAGACTATAGATGGAACAGCATATTCATCAGCTTATTATAGATGTAGAAATGCTTGGAATGAAACTGGACATTATTGTGACTACAAATATAGATTTGATATGAAAGAATTAGATGATTTTATAATCTCATTTGTTAAGAATACAATTAACAAAGGTTTATTTGCAGAAAAGATTAAAGAAGAATTTAAGCAAACTATAGATGTATCACATTTATTAAAAGAAAAGAAACAATATGAATCTAAGCTTAGCCAGGTTTTAAATAACAAACAAATGCTAGAAAATAAAATTGATTATATGCCTATTGATACACCTCACAGAGACCAAAAACTAGAAGACTATAATAAAAGATTAGATGAATTATATGATGTTGTTGATGAAATCGAGAATTGTATTAAAGATGTAGATAAAAAAATTAGAGGGATTGAAAATAGTTCCAAAAATTATGATTTCATTATGGCTAATTTAGAAGCATTTGAATCTTTATTTGATAAAATGGATGATATAGAAAGACGTAAAATGATTACAATGCTTATTAAAGAAATTAATATTGATTCTGAAACTCAAAAAATTAAATCAATTAAATTTAATTTTGATCTATCATCTGATAATAATGAAGAAATAGAAAAGAATATATCATTTGATTTGGATGTGGATAATGGAGTAGAAGGAATAGGCTTTAGAGAAGTATTGAATAAAAAATCACCTATAAGAACAAAACTACCTCATTATAGATTAGAAACAGATGAAACAGATAAAGTAAAGAAAGTTGATAGAATTCCAGTACCTAGAAAAGAACATTATTGTCGTAAGCAAGCAACATATGCTCAAATAAAAGGTTATATAAAAGAAAAATATAACTTAAATATTCATTCTACTTATATTGCAGAAATTAAAAGAAAATATGGTGTTGATATGCAAGCAACAAGATTAATTGATGATGCAAAACATGTTAATTGCCCTAAAGAAAAAGCAGATGCAATTATTGATGCATTAAAGCATTTTAATATAATATAAAAATGGAAAATAAATATCGAAAAAATATAGTAATTATGCTATACTAAAAATAGTTTTGAAAGGCGTTGATTTCATGTTAAGATTTGATGAAACAGATAAATATGAATTAAAAGAAATATTAAATGATGCCCTACCTAAAGAAATAGAAACATATCTTAATACTGAAGGTGGAGGCCATATTTATATTGGTGTAAATAAAATTGGTGAAGTAGTAGGTATTAAAGAAGGTAAATTAGATGAAACAATGCTAAAAGTTGCTGATGTTATAACTGATCAAGTATTACCTAAATGTAATGAATATGTTCATGCTCATCATGAAATAATAGAAAATAAAGATGTAATTATAATAGATATAAAAAGAGGTAATAAATTATATTACCAAAAGAAATATGGTATGACACCAAAAGGTTGTCATTATAGAGTTGGTACTAAATGCCAAGAAATGACACCAGAAGAAATAGAAAAGAGATTTATTTCATCTCTTAATATACCTGAACCTGATATATGTGAAATGGAATCATATAGACAAGATTTAACATTTCAAATATTAAAAAACTACTTATCAACTCATAATTATCACTATAATGATGAAACTTTTGATGCTAATTTAAAATTAAGAAATAAAGAAGGAAAGTATAATTATATGGCCTTCTTATTAGCTGATGAAAATGATATAGTAATTAATGTTGCCACTTTTGCTACTAACGATAAAACAGAATATCTAAAAAGAAATGAATTTGGTGGCAAATGTTTATTATTAGCAATGGAACAAGCTAAAAATTATATTGAAGCAATCAATCAAGTCTATGTTGATACAAAAGTTAGACCTAGAAGAGAAAAACCAATGTTTAATATGGATGCTTTTAAAGAAGCTTGGTATAATGCTTGCGTTCATTATAAATGGAGTGAAGCTAAAAATCCTGGAATATATGTATATTCTGATAGACTTGAAATAGAATCTTTTGGTGGTATACCAAAAAGCTTAACAAAAGAACAATTCTTAAAAGGCACAAGCAAGCCAGTAAATGAAAAATTATTTGATATATTTAAGACTTGTGGTTTTGTAGAAGAAAGCGGACATGGCGTTCCTACTGTGACTAAAGCTTATGGAGAAAAATCATATATATTTGAAGGTGAGTTTATTAAAGTAGTAATTCCATTTGATAGAACAGGCTTCTTTGATGGTTCTACCCAGGAAAATGAAAATACTACCCAGAAAACTACCCAGGAAAATGAAAATACTACCCAGAAAACTACCCAGGAAAAATTAATAGAATTATTAAGGGTCAACCCTAATTTATCTAGAAGTGATTTGGCAATATTATTAAAAATAAGTGAAGATGGTGTTAAATATCAATTGAAGAAGTTAAAAGATAAAGGGATAATAGTTCATGTTGGGCCAGATAAAGGTGGTCATTGGGAAGTAAAATAATATAATTAAGGATGCCATAAAAAATAGGAAATGATATACCCTGTTTTCAAACCTTGGCATCCTTATTTTTTTAAATTTTTCTAATAAAGTTAGAATTGAAGCCGCTTTTTTAATTTTAAGGATGAAAGGATTACATAAAATGTGGATATATAATATGGCATCCTTAAACTGTCGTTCTTAGTTGATTTATTTGTTATATATATCGTTTTACTGAATGTAAAACCATTAAAGTATAGATGATCAGAATAAATCCAATTATATTAGAAGTAATATAATAAAAAAATCTATTAAATTCTTAATTTAAAATGAACTAGTAGTAACCAAATTCATAAAGCTCTGTTACCATCAACGGTGGTCTATGACCAGATGAGACATCTAGCAGTCAGACTAAGTGACAATCAGGGGTGTCCCAATCTTTGACTAGATGGATTGATTTTGGCTTTTTTTAAAATCTATAAAATTTCACTTTACTTTCAAGGTAAACATGCTATAATTAAAATGAAGTTTACCTCTGTAGTAAACAATGAGAAAATAAATAACATCTAATATTAGCAATACATTAAATTCGCTTTCTAGTCATTTTTCAAAATATTGTTAAAATTCATGGTTGGCCACTACCATATAGTGTGGAGTTGAAAGTTCATGGTTGGCCACTACCATATAGTGTGGAGTTGAAAGTTCATGGTTGACCACTACTTCATTGTGTGGAGATTTAACATTTGATATGACATAACTTATTACATTATTAATATTTGAGAGGTATAAATATGAGCTTTGAGACAAATTATTATTATAAAAAAGAATTATATAGACCAGCACATAAAATAATAGACGAAATATTTACTGATTTTATACTGGCAGAATTTTATAATAAATTATTAGAGATATTTAAAGATAAAATACCATATACTTATACTGATCAGCCATATGAGATTGATGGTGAAATATATCGAGATTTAGTAGAAGAATCAGAGTCTGTATATGACTTTTTTTCTTCGAGTGTCGGATGGCATGATGCATTGGAGATGTTACTTGAGAATCATCCCAATTTAAAAACAAAGTATCATAATTTTTATTACAAGAATATAGATAATTGGATGGATGCTGATACGTTTGATGGCGATATAGAGGAAAAATTATCAGACTGGTATAAGAAAAATATTGTTGCTAAGAATAGTGTTTAAAAATCAATGTTGGTAGGTATTCTTATTATGATAAAACAAACTAATCCAAAATTAGCTTTAGAAATTGAACTTGATCCTATAAAAATTGAGTCTCTAGGTATGGAACTTAATTATGTAATGAAAGGTTTAAGTGATTTTATGAAAAAAGTTGGTTTAAGTGAAAAAGAAGATGAAACATCAAATAATCACGTTGTATATGTTACTGATGGGTCTGATAAAGGGATGGCTCATCTAATGATAATTATTGATGAATTATCCAAAACTCAGTGGTTTAAAAATGCATGTCTGAAGATGGATTGTTGGCAACAAAATGAAGAGTATACGGATTATTTATATGGTGGAAGCATGATTGAACGTCTAAAACAAAGGGGTCTTTGGTAACACATGAATAAGAAGTCACTAATGCGCCAAAACTAATAAAGGAAGTGAAATAACATGATAAAGAATCCAAGATTAGCTTTAGAATTAGAATTAGATAAAGACAAATTAGCAGAATGCAATATGACAATAGAAGATGCTTCTAGTATATTTAGAGAAAGATTTTCTAAAATTGGTCTTGTTGAAGATTCAGAAGATATAGCAGAAACATCAACAGTATTTTTAACAGATGGTTCTGAAAAAGGCATGGCAATGATAGCATTAGCACAAGATGTATTACTTGATGAACTACCATGGTTTAAAATCACTGCAACAAAAATGAATTTATGGGTTGAAGAACGAGAAACAAATAATTTTATATTTGACGATGATGGCATCAAATTAGCCAAAGAAAGAGGATGGTGGTAATAACATCAAAAAAACTCAATCAAGCGCCAAATTCAATTGATTAATACCCAAAAAAATATGCTGTAAGCTTTAATTTAATTCAAAAAGGAAGTGAACTCTAAATGATAAAACAAACTAATCCAAAATTAGCTTTAGAAATTGAACTTGATCCTATAAAAATTGAGTCTCTAGGTATGGACCTTAATTATGTAATGAAATGTTTAAACGATTTTATGAAAAAAGTTGGTTTAAGTGAAAAAGAAGATGAAACATCAAATAATCACGTTGAATATGTTACTGATGGGTCTGATAAAGGGTTAGCTCATTTGATGATTGTAACAGATGAACTAAGAAAAGCTGAATGGTTTAGGGAAACTTGTGTAAAGCTTGATACATGGCAACAAGATAAGAATTTTAAAGAGTTCTTTCATGTGGGAAGTTTGATGGAAAAATATAAATTAAATAATATGTGGGGGGTAGATTATGATACAAAACTCACAAGCGCCAGAGAGATTTGCTGTTGATTTTGATTTAATTCAAGATGAGTTGAAGAAAAAAGGTTTTAAAACCCCTTTAAAAGCATATCGTGTCTTAGGTAATGAATTTAAATATTAATGAAAGGAATTAAACAATATGGAAAACACTCAAATAACAAGAGAAGAAAGAGAAGCAATTGTTACAAAAGTATTCAATATGGTTGGCTCAGGATTCGGTGAAGAAGTTTGTCCTTCACTTAAAAATGATGAAAAAGTTAAAGATTATATTGATGGTAAAATTGATTTAAAAGAATTAAGTTCTTATTTGATTAATAAAGGAAAAACGATGTAATATGAGTTCTAGAAAATATAAAGAATTGTTTAATTGAATCAAAAAAAGAAGGAGTATAAAATGAAAAAAGCATTCTTATTTATAGTCGTATTATTTTCAAGTATTTATTTATCTAGTTGTAAATCAGAAACAAGATATTTAAAAGAATTAATTATTGAAAAAGATATTAAAGAAATAAATG
>JAFSVH010000098.1 GCA_017450215.1 Bacilli bacterium
GGAATGAGAACAACAATGCGGATAAAGACAGATCAAGAATTTGAAAACTTAATTAATCTATACTATAAGCTCTTTTTTAAGATTGCGTTTAGTTATGTGCGGGATGAGTTTGAAGGTGAAGATATAGTTCAAGATGCTTTAGCAAACCTATTAAATACTCATAAGGATTTTGAAAGTTTAGAACATGTAAAGAATTGGGTTATTAAAGTTATTATAAACAAAAGTATAAATTACTTGAGAGAAAAAAGTAAAATTATATTAAGTGATGAATTAGTAGATAATATACAAGATAATTCAAATAATAATTTAAGTAATAATCTAAATAATTATGAAATAAGAGAATGTGTTTATAAATTGAAAGTAAAAAATCGAAACATTATTATTTTGTATTATTTTAATGGCTTAGATATTAAAGAAATATCAAAAATATTAAACATTAGTACATCAAATGTTACAACTAGACTAAATAGAGCTAGGTTAGAACTAAAAATAATGATTGAAGAAAGGCGAAAGAATGATGGAAAATGATGAATTAAAAGATTTGTTAATCATTGATACACCAGACATCCAAGTTGATTCCAAAAATATATTAAGAAATTGCAAAATAAAAGCTAAAAAGATTAATATGAATAAGAAGAAGTTTTTTTCTTTACAAATAGGTTATGCAGGATTGATACTTGTTGTTACAGCTATTGTAATGGTTAGCCTTGTAATATCTGGATATTTTTTCTTTAGTAAAAGCAATGCAAAAAGTTTAACTTATACAAATGATTATAATGTTTCCTTTAGTAATGTAATTATTAAAAATGATTGTGTTGGTATTTTAAATAATTTCTTTCCTAAGGACTTTAATCCAGATGATTATGTGTTTGAATATGATGATAATTCGATTGAAATTAGTCAAGATGGTAGAAACCTTATTTTAAAAGCAAAAAAAGAAGGAAATATTGATGTAGTTGTTAGAGTGAAAGAAACTGAATATGATATTAATGTTTATTCTTATAATAATAATTATCCAACTGAATTACCTCAAATTGCAAAGAATTTTATAAAAAAAGATATAGATAATTATACTATAGATGGTTTGCATCTATTAATTCAGGGATTGTATGGTGAAGAAGTTGGATTTAGAAAATATATAATATATACTTATTGCCCAATTGGAATAATTTTTGAGAATAGTAAAAATGATGTTTATTTTTATACGTATAATAATGAAGCTAAGATGAATGTTTTCTATAAATGTGAATTTATAAATATAAATGAAGCGAAAGAAACATTAGAAGAACAAAACAATAATTATTTATTAAAATTATCTAATGGTATGAGTGAAATGTGGCAATCACTTCCAGAGGCTTACAAGAATTATGCATATATTAATGAAAGCTTGTTAAGCTTAAGTGGTTTAAGCAATGAAGGAGATTTAAGCTGGTTTGTAAATTTGAATGAATATTATTTAAGTGTTGAAGAATAATTAAAAATTGTTTAAAAAAGTCTATATCATAAATATGGTATAGACTTTTAAAATATATTATTTAGTAATTCGTTTTATTTTTTAGATTAGTATATTCTTCATATAATTTTAAGCATTTATCTCTATTTAATTCGAAACAAATGGAATCAGGATTGTCATCAAGTAATTCTTCAAATTTCTTGTCTCTAAATCCTATTAATTCAGTATCTGTGGTGTTACAACCATAATAGATTTTATTTATGTTTGACCAAAGAATTGCACCAAAGCACATTGGACAAGGATAGCCTGTTGTATAAATCTCACATCCACTTAGATCAAAAGTGTTAAGTTTTTTTGATGCTTTTCTTATTGCTTCCATTTCACCATGGCAAGTAGGATCATGCTTTAATACAACTTTATTATGACCTTTTGCAATTATTTTTCCGTCTTTAACTATTACTGCACCAAATGGACCACCATGGTTTAGAGCGATTCCTTTTTTTGCTTCGTTTATTGCAACATTCATAAATTTTTCGTTTTTGTTCATTTTTATTCACCTTTTTAATTTTTTGAAAAAAGAAAAGCTCTAATTATTGCATTAGAGCTATCAAAATTCTGGCGGAGTAGAAGAGATTTGAACTCTTGCACCAGTCTCCCAGTCTACACCCTTAGCAGGGGCGCCTCTTCAGCCTCTTGAGTACTACTCCAAAAACTAAAACCATTTTACACTATATGGTCATAGTTGTCAAGAAAAAAGTGTATTGTGGTTCTTTTATTTATGATATTTTTTAACAATTTCTGATTCAATATCATTAACATTAGAATCTTTTTCTTGTCTTTTTATCATTGTGTGTTTAAGTGTATTATACAATGGGAATAATATTATTGAATAACCTACCCAAAGAATTGCCATTGATGCTAATCTTGAAGGAACTTGAGTTAAAATGACAGAAGAAGTGTAATATGAATCATCATATAATAAACTATCAAGTATCATTGCGAATGTATTAAGTAAAAATGCACTAATAGAACATATACCTACAATTAAAACTATTTTTCCAATGTTTAATTCCTTTTTGAATATATCACTGAATAGACCACTAAAGAATCCCCAAGCTATGGGAGCTAATGCCCAAAAGATTGACATTAGACTAATACCATATTCACTTGTTAATTGTAATATTATTCCTGAAACTAAGCCTGAAAGGAAACCATATAATTTACCTAGCATTATACCAACAAACATTAAAGGTAAACCATATAAAGTAAATTTCAAGAAATAATTACCTTTTGGAAAACTTAGGAATTTATCAAGAACTATTGCTAGAGCTGCCATTATAGAGCAAAAGATAATATTTACTAATAATTCATTTCTTTTTGTTTTCATTTTTTGCCTCTTTTAATATTGCTTTAATAGATTATAATATAATGCTTATCTCTTTTCAATATAAAAATAATTAAAATTAAAAGCATTGGTAAAGACAAACGTTTTATTTTATGGTAAAATGTTGTTTAGGATTTGGAGGCGTAATATGAATATTAATTATAAGAAGATTATTAATAACGAATCATTTGGTGAAGAAAGAGCATTATATAATAACGATGGACTAAAATTATTAAATTGCAAATTTGAAGGAATAGAAGATGGTGAAAGTGCATTAAAGGAGTCTCAAAATTTGATGGTTTTAGATTGTGATTTTAAGTTGAGATATCCTTTTTGGCATGTAACTAATGCTATTATAGAAAAAACTAGATTATATGAAACATGTAGAGCTCCTTTGTGGTATTCAAAAAATATTGAATTTTTGAATTGTGACATGAAGGGACCTAAATGTTTAAGAGAATGTGAGAA
Organism: Bacilli bacterium; assembly: GCA_017450215.1. Taxonomy (GTDB): domain Bacteria; phylum Bacillota_I; class Bacilli_A; order ML615J-28; family CAG-698; genus RGIG3506. Next base: position 3,306 of record JAFSVH010000098.1, read on the forward strand.
TATCACTTTTAAAAATAGTAATATCGTTTCAACAGAATTTGGATGGAAATCAAATGGAATTGAAATCAGTGATTCAAAGATTGAAGGTGAATATTGTTTTTTAGATTCTAATAATATTGTTATTAATAATGTTAATCTTAAAGGTAAATATTCATTCCAATATGTAAAAGGCTTAAAAATAGAAAATAGTTATATTGATACAAAAGATGCTTTTTGGCATGTTAAAGATGCTATCATTGTTAATAGCACAATTAAAGGTGAATATTTAGCGTGGTATTCCTCTAATGTTACTTTTATTAATTGTGTTTTAGAGGGAACACAACCTTTCTGTTATTGTCATAATTTAAAGATGGTTAATTGCGTCATGAATAATTGTGATCTTGCATTTGAAAGAAGTACTGGACTTGATATTGATGTAAAGTCTGAAGTAATAAGTGTTAAGAATCCTTATTCTGGAATAGTTAGAATCGAAAAAATAGGTGAAATCATGATTGATGATGATAACGCAAAAGCGAAGATAGAAAGTAATTAATCAAAAATAAAAAGAAAATCGATTATAAGGGCAATTTTGGCCCTTATTTTTCAAAATACAATGGGTTAAATTGTAAAATAACTAAAATATTAATATTGATATGTTTTATTACAAATAATAATGTTTAATAAATAATATTCTTGATATAAAAAATAATTTTTAATAATTTATTATAATTATTTTTCTTGACTTCATTTGTCCTAACGAGTATAATCAAATCTAAGGAGGATTTTAATTGTGTTAGAAATTAAAAATTTAGTAAAAATATATGGCAATGGCTTTAAAGCTGTTGATGATGTTTCTATTGAAATACAAGATGGTGAAATATTCGGCTTTATTGGACCTAATGGTGCTGGTAAGACTACAACAATAAAATCTATTGTTGGATTAATTGAATTTGAACAAGGCCAAATATTACTTGATGGGATGGATGTTACTAAAAATAAAATTGAATGCAAGCAAAAAATAGCTTATATCCCAGATAATCCTGAAATATATGGATTTATGACTGGAATTCAATTTTTGAATTTCATTGGTGATATTTGTAATATAGAAAAGACTGAAAGAAATAAAGATATTGCGAAATACGCTAATATGTTTGACATTACTGGGAATTTAGGTGATTTGATTAGTTCATATTCTCATGGTATGAGACAAAAGATATCTTTGATTAGTGCATTCATTAGGCATCCTAAATTATTGATTCTTGATGAACCATTTGTAGGATTAGATCCAAAAGCTAGTCATGATGTTAAACAGGTGATGAGAGAATTATGTGATAATGGTGCTAGTGTATTCTTTTCAACTCATGTCTTGGAAGTTGCTGAAAAGTTATGTGATAAGGTTGCAATCATTAATAAAGGTAAAATTGTTGCTAATGGAACAGTAGAAGATGTTAAGGGAGATAGTTCACTTGAAGATGTATTCTTAAACATTGCATCTAAAGATGAATGATGAATAGAAGAAGATGAAAACAAAAAGTCAATTTTGGACATTATTTAAAAATGATGTCATGAACCTTTTCTCTATTACTGTTTTTAGCAAAAGAAAAAATAAGGTTGCAAAAAAGAAAGGAACATGGGGAATTATATTATTTATAGGTCTAATGTATTTAGGCTTTGGATATTATAGTTTTATTATGACTGGATTAGGTAAAAGTGGTGGTGTTAATGACGTTGGATTATATTTTGGTATTTCAATGGGTACATTAATGGCCTTAGTATTTACATTTTCTAACGCTCATGCAGTTTTATTTAAATCTAAAGATTATGATTTATTGATGTGTTTACCTATAGAAGAATATAAGATTGTCACTAGTAAGCTAATGGCTGTTAGTTTAATTGGATATTTATATTTCTCATTTGCATTTTTCCCAGCTTTGTTATTTTATTTGTTATTAATTGATTTTAACATTGCAGTATTATTATTTGGTATTTTAATATTTATAATTAACCCAATGTTAGTATTATCAATTAGTTCGTTCTTGTCATTATTATTTGCACGTATTACATCAAAGATGAAAAATAAGAATATTGTTAGTTCAATTCTTTATTTAGCATTCTTTGCCTTAATCTTTATTTTTGCATTTAGAATTGGTAATATCGGTGGTAGTGTAGATGAAATGAATGAAGTTGCCTTGGCAATGCAGAGTAGCTTTAGCAAGATTTATCCATTATCTACTTTCTGTGTGGATGCTATTTTAGGTGATTTTGTTTCTTTATTAATTGTATTTGGTATTTGTATTGTTCCATTTATTATCTTTATTATTGTTTGTAGTAAAATGTATGCTAGATTCAATACTCTTGATGCAAGTGGATATAAGAATAAGAATTTCAAACTTAAGGAAGAAAAGACATCAACTCCAGTAGGAGCATTACTTAAAAAAGAATTACAAGTGTTTGTTGGAACTCCAATCTATTTAACAAATTATATTGTTGGTCCAATTATGGGAGCAGTGGTTTTAATTGTAGCTTCAGTATATTTATCTAAACAAGCAATGATTTTTGGAGAAATTCCATTATCAGCTGGGGCAAAAACTGCTATTGCTTTAGCAATTTCTGTTTTCTCATTTGGATTAGTTCAAATGACAAGTGTTGGTATTAATATGGAAGGTAAATATTTCTGGTTATTAAAGGCGTTACCAATAAGCGAAAAGATGATCTTTTTCTCTAAAGTGTTATTTAATATTATTGTTTATGGTATTTTCATGGTTGCATCCCTAATACCAGCAGTTATAATATTAAAATTACCAATATTAAATTGTATTATTGTGTTTATTACTCCATTTGTTTATGTTCTTGCTTATAGCTTTGTTGGTTTACTTCTTAATATTAAGTTTTATAATATTGAATGGACTAATGCTACTCAAGCAGTAAAACAGGGTGCTGGATTATTATTATCAATGTTAATTGACATGGGAATTTCAATGACTACAATTATCATTTTAATTGCTTCATTAATATTAGAAATTGATTTAAGTGTTGTTACATTATGTATAGGCTTATTCTTTGCTTTCCTATTTGGTAGATTATTATTTACTAAGGGTGTAAAAGGTTTTGGAAAGATAGCATAATATATAAATATATTATATATA
>JAFSVH010000099.1 GCA_017450215.1 Bacilli bacterium
AAGATTGAAAATGGAACATATGGTAATTATTAGTGATGATTATTATTCAAATTGTTTGATAGAAGCAATTAAAGCTAAATTAAAAGACCCAAAGAATGTAAAAATTACTTTATGTTTACCTTGGTTTAATGAAGTGTTTTGCCCTCATTTTATGTGGACTGATGGTGTAGCTGATTATGATTTTGGTATTGAATGTTGGATACCAATGATTACAGCTTATACAATACATAAAGGTCATATTCGTAAAAGAGAAAAAGGTTTTATTGAAAAATATCAAAGGGCAATGAAGAAACGTTTTTATAGAAACAGAAGAAATTTTCTAAAAAAAGTAAGGAGCAAATTTTATGGTAATACCTAAAGAGGGTGGGCCATACTCGTTATTTTGTACTGATTGTCATAAATGGATTCCCAATACTGCAAATTATGAAATGAAAAAAGAAGGCTTCTTTGCTCATTCTCATATATGTAAATTAAAACAAGATGATGAAATTGATGACTCAGAATGGCAAGAAGCTGGTTGTAATTGGAAAGTATGGCATGAATTGCATTTAAGAAAGAAAATGGTAAATAATTATGGAAGTTAGAATTAAAGAAGAAACTATTCCTGCTAAAACTTATACAGTCACAGAATATGTAGCTAAGGATGGAAAAATATTTAATACTAAAGAGCAATGCCAGCATCATGAACAAATTATAGATTTTGAAAATACTCCTTTAATTAAAAACTCAATACAGACTTATACTTTTGGTACAGATTATCAAGAAGATTGTGGAGCAACTTTATATTATATTAATGATGAAGAAGACATTCATAATCTTGTTCCTTATAGTTATAGTTATGTGAATGGTGAAACTGACTTTAATGAACATGGGGCAGGATGGTATATCTGCTATTGTGTAGATGGTGGCGATTATGCTGACAGTTATTATTTATATCATTATGATACTTATTTAAATAGTATTAAAGATGGACTTAGACATTATGAAGAGAAAAATTTACGCGCTATGATGGAAATTTATAGCAAGCAATAAAACTACGATTTTATTTGGTGTTGAACCACAATATATTATGTTATATGAATAATAGTAATCACAATATATTGTGGTTAATTTAAAATTTTAAGCGAAAAAGCAAAAAATTAAAGGTGAAGTTTTAATTTTACCTCAAATATGTTATTTTTGCAATTATTGGGGGTAAATATGAGCGATAAAGTTTATGCGTTTAAGGAGTCTCTTGAGGTTGGGAAATCAGGAGAAGATATTATATGGAATTGGTTAGCATCTCGTCCATATATAGTAGACCTTCAAGATGTGAGTAATGATAGAAAGTATCAAAAACAAGATATAGATTTTTTAGCTACTTTTAAAGATGGTACACAAATTTCATTAGAAATTAAAACTGATACTTATACAACAGGCAATATTTATTTTGAAACTATTAGTGATGTTACTATGAATACTAAAGGCTGCATGTATGTAACTAAAGCTGATTTCTTACTTTATTATTTTATTAATGATAATAAACTTTATATTATTAAAATGGATGAATATAAAAAATGGTTTAATAGACACAAAAAAGATTCTAATTTTAAACATCATGTAGTTCATAATACTAGGTATGAAAGTGAAGGATATACTTTTCCTGCTAATCTTTTATTAGAAGAAGATTTCTGTAAGATGAAGGAGATATAATATGGATAATAATATAATGGGAAGAGCAATGTTAGCGGGATGGGCTTCTTATGGAGTTAATTTGGAAAAAATTACAGATAATTTTGATATTTATATTTCTGTACCAGAACATTCTGAACATGTAAATGTAAATGGAGAAGAAATGGCTGGTAATTTTTTAGCTTCTAGGATTCAAAGAACACTTAGAGAGCAAACTAAAAAGAAAATTATAATTAAATATCGTATTAGGATAGGGGAAAATTGGACTAAAAAAATGGGTGATGAAGCAATTTTAAAATCTCTTAAAGAAACAGACTCATTATATTTCTTAGAGGATTTAATATAATGTATTTAGATAAAAAACAAGAGAGAGCTTTACAATTAGCTTTAGAAGCTATGGAAAATTATGAATTTTCTAGTTATGATGCAGAATGTAATGAAGCTATAAATATTATTGTAGATATGTTAAATAATTCACAGAAAGAAAAAATTAAAAGAATGAATAAGGTTTTATTTCAAAAACAGCAGAAAGTATTGCAAGAAAATTTTTTAAAATCTATTGGAACAAATTTTATGGATTATCAAGTTAATTATATTACAAAAAATTAATGGAAAATACTTGACAAACGTTAAAGAAATATGCTATACTTTGAACATAAAAGGAAGAAATGTATTATGTTAGTTGCAATTTTTAATCATATTAAGACAGTTTTTAAACATAAGTGGAAAGTTTTTAAATGTATGGCTCAATGTGGTCATCCAATTCAAGGATTTTTACATGATTGGTCTAAATTTAGCCCTACAGAATTTATAGAATCTGTAAAATAT
>JAFSVH010000100.1 GCA_017450215.1 Bacilli bacterium
CAGTCGAGAGCTGTATACGATTTTTGCGAAGTCACATTAGTGCCTCAAGTATTAAATAACTTTCCACTACTACTATTATATCATAATATTAGAAATAAAAAACTGAAAGAAAAAACTCTCAGTTTTATTATACGAAAAAAATCAATAACTGATATAATCAGTTATTGATTAAATAATTTAATTTTAAATTTTATGATATTCAAAATTATTAATCATTTCATTATATACAATGTCACTTATCTCTTTTGTTTTTAAATCTTTATAATCTTCAGGATATAATGTTTTTAAGAACTTGACAGTTACATCATGACGTTTAAATAACAAACCATTATTAACATTTTCAGTTCCTTCAATTGTGCTAATTACAATTGGTGAATTAGATTTTGTAGCAAGATTAAAGCAACCAGCTCTAAATTCTTGCAATTTTATCTCATCTACATGTTTATTTCTTGTTCCTTCAGGATAAACTGCAATAGAGCACCATCCCTTATTCATCCAGTCAATTCCTCGATTTAATTCATATATATCATCTCTTGAATTATCTCTTTTTAATTTTAGATAACCACATTTATATATCATTCTTCCCCAAAATGGAATTTTAAATAATGATTCTTTAGATACAAAGATTAAATCATCTCTTCTTAATACAAAATTTAGAATAATAGGATCCATATTGGATGCATGGTTTTGTACTACTAAATAATTATGATCTTGAGGAACTATATCCATTCCTTCTACATTTATCCTAATATTAAATAAGGATAGACAAAATCTTGTATAGAATGTATATAATTTCTTATAAAATCTATTATATTTTTCTCTTTCCCTTTTACCACTAATAAAGAAAGTAAAAAGAAAAGCACTAAAGAAGAATAAAAAAACAAATGCAATATAATAGATAATAACAAATAAAACACCATATAATATATTGATAAAAATATTATCAATATTTAAATTTATTGAAGTAAAAAAAGATAATAAACAAGATAATAATAAAATTATATATTTAATCATATTCTTCACCTATTCTAAATATTCAAGTCTTAATTTATTAATATCTTCATCATTAATTTTAAGAGCATCATGAATAAAATTATCAATATTACCAAACCTTTTTTCTATTTCATCAAAAGCAGCCCGTATGTATTCTTCTCTAGCCACAAGTAGATTAATCAAAGTCCTAGCTAATTTTAATCTTAAAAAGACAATTAACATTCCTAAAAATGCAAAGGCATTTTTAATATAATGACTTCTATTATATCTCATGTAGTCTTTCACAATAACTTCTTTATCAACACCTAAAATAATCAAAATTATGGCACTTCCTATACCAGTTCTATCTTTTCCCTGTGTGCAGTGCCAAATTGTCGCTTTATCAGGATTATCAATTAATTCTTTTACCATTTCACGATAAGAATTAAGTGCTTTATCGCTTGAAACCAACTTACGATATATTTTTTGTAAATGAAGTCTAGCCCCTCCATCTAATTTACTAATTCTTTTTAAAACTTTCATTGCAGTCTTCCGAGTTACAGCAGGATTATCATCATCAGAAAGCGGAGGTAAATGATAATAATTGACTCCATCAATCTCTAAATCCTTACTAGCATAAACTTCAGAATCACTTCTTAAATCAATGACAGTTCCTAAATTAATATCATCAATTAAATATTCAACTGACTTCTCTTTTAATTTATTTAATTTACTTGTTCTAAAAAGCTTACCTTTTTTTATTTTTCTACCATCTATAGTTTCAATGTCACCCAAATCCCTGATAAAGCTTATTTTCTTTATCTTTCTCTTTAGTCCCATAATAATTATTCCATAATAATAATTATTCCATAATAATAATTATTCCTAAATAATAATTATTCCTAAATAATTATTATGCACCAAAACCACGTGCTTCACATTTAGTTACATTAAGAACTGTTTCACCATCAATTTGAGCAGCGATTGGTTTATCAAATTCAACAGTAATGCTCTTTCCAGTAAGAACTGTACACATCTTTTCATTCTTTATGTGTTCACCTTTAAAGATTTTGGAGAAATTAATTAATGTTGCTAGTCTTCCTGAACCATGCCATACTAAACATGATAACATTCCTTTACCATTTAATCTATTTTGATTTGGTGTAGCCATCATACCACCACCATAGAATCTACCATTCATCATTGGAGCAAGCCATACTTTTTTATATTCATATCTCTTTCCATCAACAGTAATTACTGCATTAGCAGGTTTAAAGTGGAATAATACACCTTTAACAGCAATACTAGCATAATTGATTTTCTTTGTGCTAGTTTCTTTTAATTTATCTCCAACTTCGCAGCAATATCCATCAATGCCATAACCAACACCATTAATGAACTTACTTACCTTACCATCAATAGTAATTGTTGGTAAATCAACTAAATATTTCTTTATATTAACTGGATAATCTCCAACTTTTAAACCTAAATCATTCCAAAAATCATTTCCAGTTCCAGCAGGATAATAATATATTTCATTTGGAATAAGTTCTTCATCTATATCATTGACAAAATGATTTAATGTTCTGTCTCCACCACAAATTAAGAATTTTTGATTATCATTATACATTTCAAATAATGATTTATAATCTTTAATTTCAAGAACATCAACATATTCAATATCAGTAGTCTTTAAAATTTGATCTAGACTTCTTGCAATCTTTTCACCATTTCCATTATTTGATTTTGAATTATATAAAACAACATAATCTTTTTTCATATTACACCCCTTATTTATTAATATTTTTACGAATACTATATCAATCTTAACATATTTAAATAATTAATTCAATAAAGTTAATATACAAAAAATCAATTTTTGTCTATTATATTGTCATTACACCCATTTTAATTAATTCATATGAATAATTGATTAATCATTAATTACTGCATCTACTTTTTAAAAGTTGTTGAAAAAAAAATAATTACATATTAAAATAATTATAACAATAGTAATTATAACAATAATAATTATAACAATAATAATTGTAACAATAATAATTATAATTATAATTGTTTATAATAATCTAGTAGTTAAAAATATTATTTTATTCATATTTATATAAATTTATAGAAAGGCGAATAAAATTAAATAGATAAGAAAATGAAAAAAATGAAGAAAACACCAAAACAAATATTAAGAGAATATCAACCACAAAAGCCAAAAAAAATTGATGGTATTTTTTATCGGTTCATAATGAAGCTTGCAATTAGAAAGCATAAAGCTAAATACTTCTACCACTTTAATAAAAAAGAAATGAAGAATAAGCAAATAATCTTACTTGCTGATCACGCTAATAGAGATATCTTCTATTATACTTTAGGTGGTTATTATTTCTGTAACCCTAATGGAGTAATAGGATATCAAAATTTCTTTTCTAAAGGAACATTTAAATTATTAATGGGTGGTAATCTAATACCTAAGCATTTATATGGAACTGATTTTAGAACAACTAAAATGATGTTAAGATTAATCAAACAAGGTTCTTCAATTTGCTTATATCCTGAAGGAATTCAATCAACTCATGGTGCAATGCACCCAATGAATCCAAGTACAATCAAATTCCTAAAAGCCGCAAAACTAGATGTAGTTTTAGCATCTTCACGTGGAGCATATCTATGTAGACCAAGATACACAAAAGATATCAAGAAAGGTCACATTGAAATGCATTTCAAAATCCTCTTCACAAAAGAAGAAATCGAAACTTTGACTGAAGATGAAATCTATGCACGTTATTTGAAAGAATTCTATTACAATGATTTCAAATGGAACAAAGAACATCAATATAAATATGTTGGAAAACTTCCAAATGCAAAAGGAATTGATAAGATTCTTTATTATTGTCCTAAATGTCATAGTGAATTTGAATTAGAAATTGATGAAAACATAATTAGATGTAAGAAATGTAAAAACGAAATAAAATTAGATGAATGTTATAACATTACACCTAATACGCCTGAATCAGTTTTACCATTTGAGGGAATTGATGAATGGTATAATTATCAAAGAAAGCTAATTAGAGAATTAGTAAAACAAGATGATTATAAAATATCATTTAATTGCTATATGAGAGAATTAGATCAAGATAAAATTTGTAAAGATCAATACCCAATTAAAGGCCAAGGAATTCTAACAATTGACAAAACTGGTCTAACATATAGTGGCACTTATGAAGGGGAAGAAAAAACACTCTTCTATGACATTAAATCTCTACCTAGTGCACCATTTACTCCAGGTGATTGTCTAGATGTTCCTTTTGGTGATGAATATTACGAATTCGAACCAATAAACAAAGATGAAAAAAGCAATGTTGTAAAATATATGATGGTTGTTGAAGAATTCCATAATTTAGTTGATCCTGCTTGGGATAAAGTATCTAAAGATGCATATGGAGAATAAAAAAAGGGGCTTTCATTTTTGAACTAATGTTTCAAACTATGACATGCCCTTTTATTTTGTTTAAATCATCTCATATTCAATAATGTTTTTTGTATCATCAAACACAAAAGAATATAATAAAATCTTTTTAATATCTAATTATTTCAATTCCAAATAGTAATTCATATTTTTAATTTGATTTATTGCTCCTAATGCGTTTTTCTTAAGAGTTACATTACTCAAGCTTTGTAAATATAAAATTACGTAAAAATTGCACACTTTTACAAAAAAATTGCAAGATTTAAAAAATAATTGCAAAGAAATTGCAAATTGATTCAAAATACAAATACATATATACACTTATTCACGAATAAAGGCATAACATTTAACTGTTATGCCTTTATTCTTAATCAACCATTGATAATCTAATTCTAATAGCAATAATATAATTTTCTGGATCGGTATATACTTTATATGGATTTATCTTTATCGTGCCTATTCCTTCAATATCATATTCATAACCATACTCTATTTTTCTATATCCGAATTTCATTAATTGATTACCATATCTTTCTAAATAATTATCTATATCACCAGAAACCTGGATAGTGATATAGTCATTTGTAGTTATATACTGCATATCATCAGTCATTATAATTGGAATATATTTACTAATTTCAATTCCAAAATATTCTCTTAATGCTGCTTCTATATATTCACTTGCTATTATTCTAACAGGTTCATATCTATATATAAAATCTGTATATTCATTCATTATAACAACTTCAATACTAGCTATAATATCAGCTTCATTATCTTGTATTGTCTTTTTATATACATTATTGGCATCTTTCATAAAACCTAAAAGTGCAAATTTTTCTAAATATTCATTTATACTTTTATTATCACATCCAAATAATCTAATAGTGACTTTTTTATTAGCATTATCATTATTATCATATGCAATTAAATAACTAATATAATTTCCTTCAAAATCTGAAATATCAATTTTATTATTAAAAGCACTTTGAACAACAACATTTGGCCACATATCTTTGTAATTCACATCATTTATGACTTCTTTAGCACCTACACCAAATAAATAACTTTTATTATCAAAATCATGTGAATAATATAGGAAATAACTAGATATTTCATTCTTATTATCTTTCTGTTCTACCTTTGTAAATTCACAATTGAAATTTGAAATATTTGTATTATCATTTGCTTCTCTCTTTATTAATTCAGTTTTAATATATGATTTATCAATATATTCTTCAATGTGATTTAAATATGAATAATACAATTCTTTATTAGCATTTATTTCTTCAATATTATATACATCAAAATATATTTCCATTCTATTTATATTATCATCATTTTTTATGTTTACACTTTTTATAAACTTTACATTCTTAAGAAATGATAAATTAAGATCATAATTATTCTCAAAATAATCAAAAATAATAAATGAAGATAAACTAGAATGCATATTATCTGAATCTTTAATGTGAGATACTGAAATTAAATAATATGATTTATGGTAGTATAAACTAAATTCATATCGCTCAATTGAATTAACATTACGATATATATCAAAATTATCAATCTTGTCACATCTTAATGTCTTAGTATCATTACTATAATTTAATAATCCTAAGTATTCCTCAATATATTGATGATATTCATTATAATCACTACTTCCTGTTACCTTTAAAGTGATTGAATCTAATGTATTATCATTAGTTTTATCGATAAGTTCTAATTTACCTTCTGGTAATTCAATACCATCAACACCTAATATATCATTGATAATTGTAATACAATCATCAGGATTTTTGTATCCTAAACTATCTTTATAAAGCATTATAATTTGTTCATTACTTATTTTTTGATATTCACCATTAACTTTAGGAAAGATAACAGATTTTAAGACACTCATTTTTGTACATAAGCTATAGATTGAACCCCTATAATATGCTTCTAATTCTAATATTATATATCCATAATTATGATTATCTTTTTGTATAATTATTAAAACATTTTGTTTAGCACTATCTTCTAATAAAGCTTTTTTATTTTCATCACTTAATTTAAGCCAATCATTAAATTTATTCCAAAGAATATATCTATTATCATCTTCATAATAAGCATTGTTATTATCAGTACCTTTATAAGAGAAATGATTATCATAAATGATATAGCTCATATTATCTTCAATAAAATTAAAATAAAATGGATGATTATATCCCCACATATTACTAAATGCACCTGAGTGAACTTCTTCTAATATTACAATCAAATCATCTCTTTCTTCTTGTTTGATTCCTTCACAAACACTTAAATCAATATTACTTGATAAATCAAAGGAAGCTGCTGAAACATAAACACCTTCACATATTTTAGTTTCATTATTACCATTAAAGATAAAAACAAATAAAATAATTATTATTAAAACTAATAATGATGCTGGAACAAATATTAACTTTTTATTTATGAACTTCTTTTTCTTTCCTTCTTTTGCTAATTCACAAATCTCTTTCCCTTTATTATCAAAATCAGGATATGTATGATGTAAAAGTTCTTTTAAATCTTTATCATCCATTTTTATCACCTATTATTTTTCTTAGTTTTTCTCTAGCTCTCGATATTCTTTTTTGAGCACTCACTTCACTAATTCTTAAAATATCAGATATTTCCTTCAAAGATAGATCATTATAATAATACAAAATGATTATCTCTTTATCTTTGATATTTAATTCTTCAATTCCATCATTTATTCTTTTAACAAAATCACTTTCTTCATTTAAATCAAAAGAATTCAGCCATTCATCGCTAACTAATATCTCTTTATTTTTATTATGTCTTAAATAATCAATACATAAATTGTTTGTTACTTTAATTAACCAATGTTTTAAATGATTGTCATCTATAAAATTTTTATTATAATTATATAATTTCATAAACACTTCTTGAATTATGTCTTCAGAATCATTCTTATTATGAACATAATCAAAAGCAATATATAATAATAATTTATGATAAGTATTATAAATATTATTAAATCTTTCATCAGTCATCATTTTTATCTTCGCTTTCTATCTACTTATATATACGTTTTATAATACATAAAGCTGACATTTTTTTATCATTTTTTAGTACACATGCTCTTTATTTCTTTATATCAATAGACATTCTATATTTTTTAAAAAACACCCTAAGATTTCTCTTACGGTGCTTCTTACTATATTGAAAATCCATCATCATACTTTTGGTGAATAATACACTTATTATTTACCAAGCTCTTTACTTCCATTAACACATGCATCAAAACAAGAATTAATAGCTTCAGTAAAACCATTCTCTTCTTGAGGTTGGTCTTTATTTTAGGATAGATTCTCAATAATTGTTTTAATTATTCTTTATATCCCCAAACAACAGTTTTATTATAATAATTCCAATTTTGATTCCATGTATTAGGCATTTCATTTTCTTCACAATAAATTGTGATATTAAAGTTTGGAATTGCAAGAGCATCAATTTCAATTACACTATCAGGTATTATCAATTTTTCAATATACATACAGCCAGTAAATGCTTGATATTTAATTGATTTACATGCCTTTGATAACCTAACTGTTTTTAGTGACATAGGGATATATGCAGAATTAACATTATGACTAAATGCGCCAAATATATGACCTAGATAATTTATATCATTTGTACCATCGCCAATAAATGGTATTTTCAATTCTTCTAATGATATACAACCAGAAAAAGCACCAAGTTCAATATGTTTAATACAATCAGGTATAACTAATTTTTTTAAATTTTCAAGATTATCAAATGCATCATATCCTATAAATGATAATTTATCATTAAATTCAATCGAATTAATATCTTTACAATTGGCAAAGGCAGCTCTTTCAATTCTAGTTATATTAGATGTTAATTTTAGGTTTGTTAAAGAGGCACAACCAGCAAAGCAACCTTCATCTATCACCTCTAAAACATCAGATAGTTTTAGAGACTTTACATTACTACATCCATTAAATGCATATTTTCCTATTGTTTTTATATTATTAGGTATTTCTATTTCATCCAAACTAGAACAATAAGCAAATGAATAATCCTTAATTTCTTCTATTTTTTCATTAAATGTAAATTCTTTTAATGCTTTACATTCCATAAATGCTTTTTCACCAATAGAATCTAATTTATCATTAATCTCTATATGTTCTAAATTTTCACATCCATAAAATGTTGCTTCACCAATACTTGATACATCATTAGGAAGACTAATATTTTTTAATTTTTTACATTTCATAAAAGTTTCATTATTTATTTTTTTTAATGATGAAGGCAAAACTATGTCCTCTAAACTTGTGCATTTTGAGAAACAACCTGCTCCAATTTCTTCTAAGTTAGATGATAAATTAATAGAAATTAGGTTTTCGCAATCATAAAAAGCATAGGCTCCTAAAAAAATAACATTATCACCCATTTGTACTTTTTCTAAACTTTTGCAAGAATCAAATGAATATGGTTCAATAGTTGTAATGCTATTTGGTAAATTAACATTCTTTACCGATTCATGATTAGAAAATGCACCCATCTTTATGGTCGTAACTAAATAATCTTCACCATTAATAGTAATATATTCAGGTATTATTACATCTTCTTCACTACCACTATATCTATTTATCACAGCAACTGTATTATCAAGTTCATAATCAAAATAACGATATTTTCTTTCATTATGCTTATTGATTCCCAATCTTATAAAGAAAATAGTTAGTCCAATAACTAAAATAATAGCAATAGCCATCATAATATATTGTAATATTTTTTTATTTTGTTTTTGGTTTTTTTCTTGCTCCATTGTTATTTTCCAAGTTCCTTGCTTCTATTTACACAAGCATCAAAACAAGCTTGTATTGAAGTTGTAAAGCCATTTTCTTCTAGTTTTTGAAGTCCAGCAATTGTAGTTCCACCTTTGCTACAAACATTATTAATTAATGTTTGCAAATCATCAGGAGATGATAATGCTAAAAGAGAAGAACCGATAATTGAATTTAAAGCAAGTTCTTTTGCTTTTTCTTCACTCAATCCATGCCCAATTCCACAATCAATAAAATCCTTCGCAAATTTAAAGATATAAGCAGGCATACTACCATTGAGTGGAATTGCTTCATCGATTTGCCACTCTTCTAATACAATACTTTTACCAATTGAAGAAAAAATCTTTTTTGCTTCTTCTATTTTCTCCTCTTCACTTTCATTATTAACTGCATATGTAATCATTGCTTGATTAATTAGTGCAGGTGTATTAGGCATTGCACGAACAATGAATGCATCTTTAAAAAAAGATTCTAAATATTCTATTTTTTTACCAGGTGCAATAGAAATAATTGTTTTGTTATTATAATTTCCTTTAACTTTTTCTAAGACAGAATCATAAATCTGAGGTTTAATTGCCATTAATGTAACACTTGATGAATTAAATAAATCAATTTCATCATTTGCAATATTAATCCCTTGTTTTTTATATTTTTCTTTTATATCTTCTTCTAAAGTATAGATTACAATTTCTTCTGGTTTATAAATTTCTTTATTGATTAAGCCACCTAGAATTGCTGAACCCATCTTTCCAACACCTAATAAACCAAATTTATATTCATATTTATTTTTACTCATTTTCTTACCTGTCCATTACCATAAATTTTATATTTATAACTGCATATTTCTTTAAGTCCCATAGGACCTCTAGCATGCATCTTTTGAGTTGAAATACCAATTTCAGCACCAAAGCCAAATTCTCCACCATCGCTAAATCTAGTAGATGCATTATGATATACACATGCACTATTTATTTCATTTAAAAATCTAAGTGCTACATCATTATTTTCAGTAATAATACAATCAGAATGATGAGTAGAATGAAGATTAATAAAATCAATTGCTTCATCTAAATCTTTAACACATTTTATTGATACAATATAATCATTATATTCAGTATCAAAATCTTTATCACTTGCTTCATTACAATCTATTACTTCCCTTACTTGAAAATCCCCTCTCATCTCAATATTTAACTTCTTAAAAGTATTATAAAGCAAAGGTAAGAATTTATCTTTTATTTCTTCATCAACTAGAATTCCCTCTATTGCATTACAAACAGATGGTCTTTGATATTTTGCATTAATTGCAATTTCAATTGCTTTATCTAAATCAGCATCTTTATGCACATAAAGATGGCAATTGCCTGCACCTGTTTCAATATACGGAATCTTACTATTACTAACTACAAAATTAATTAACCCTGCACCGCCACGTGGAATTAAGCAATCAATGTATTCTTTTTTTGTTAGAAGTTCATTAGTTACTTCTCTACTTGTGCTTTCGATTAAACAAATACAATTTGAATCAACAATATTTTCAATTGCTTTTCTCATTACTTTCACAAGAGCCATATTGCTATTAATAGCTTCTTTTCCACCTTTTAAAACACATGCATTTGCTGTCTTTAAGCAAAGAACACTAATATCCACACTAACATTAGGACGTGATTCAAAAATAACACCAATAACCCCAAAAGGAACACTTATTTTTTCAATTGTAAGACCATTAGGTCTTGTCCACTTATCAAGTGTAATATTTACTACTTCATCCAAATTAATGATATCATCAATAGAATCAGCAATTTTTTTGATTCTATCTTCATCTAATTTAAGTCTATCTATCAATGATTGCTTATAATTGTTATTAATTGCATTATCGATATCTTTCTTATTTTCTTCAATGATGAAACTGCTATTTTCAATTAATGCTTTCTTTATATTTTTTAAGCATTGATTTCTTTCTTCACTCGTTAATTTTGCAAGTTCGATAGATGCATTCTTGCAAGATGCAAGAGCTTCATTTAAATTATAATTATTATTCATATCTTCACCTACTATTTTTTAAATAACACAACATCATTAGCATGAATAACATAAGAATATTTATATCCTAATTCATTTATTGCTTTGCTATCTAAGCCTTTGATTTTATCTATTTCATTAGAATTATATTTACTAATTCCTTTACCCAATACTTTACCATCTTCACTTCTTATATCAATAACTGCATCTTTTAAGAATGATCCATCAACGCGTAAAATTCCTTTTGCAAGTATTGATACTTTTTTATCTGATGTTTCTAAAATTTTCTTACAGCCTTCATCAACTATTAAAGCTCCTAAGCTATTAGTTTTATAGATAATCCAATGCTCTCTTGATGAGATAGTTTTTTCTTGCTTGTGAAAATAAGAACCTATTTTTTCACCTAAACAAATATCAACTAATTTATCAATATATTTACTATTACAAATTATCAAATCACAACCAATTGAACTAGCCATAATAGCAGATTGTATTTTTGTTTGCATTCCACCAGTTCCTACACTAGAATTAGAACCTTTACCAAAATCAATTACTTCATTTATATCATATATATCACTAATTAATTTAGCATCTTTTTCAGTTTTTGGATTTTTATCATATAAACCATCAACATCACTAAATAGGATAACTAAATCTGCATGTATCATTGGAGCAATTAGACTTGCTAAGGTGTCGTTATCTCCAACCTTAATCTCTTCTACTGCTAAGGCATCATTTTCATTAATAATTGGAATTATTCCGTTTTTAAACATTTCATCTAAAGTATTAGATAAAAATAACATTCTTTTTCTAACTTGGAAATCATCATGACTTACTAAGATTTGACCAGTTAATAAATCATAATAAGCAGCAGATTTGTTATATTCTTCCATTAATTTAGCTTGACCAACTGCAGCACATGCTTGCTTAAGACTCATCATACTCGGTTTTTTCTTAAGATTAAGTTCATGCATACCAGTTGCAATAGCACCTGATGATACTAGTGCTACTTCGATTCCTTTTTCTTTAAGAAGAGCAAAACTCTTCATTAATGAAATCATAACTTGCTTATTAATTGATAAATCACTATTAACAATTGAAGATGATCCAATCTTAACTACTATCCTTCTAGTCATAAAAGCCTCCATATTTAATTAATTATACACCTTTTTTATTTTTAAAATCTAATTGTGACAAAATTACTGCAAGCAAAATGCACAGACAACCAATTAATTGAATTACTCCATGCTTTTCTGATAAAATAATCATCCCAAAAATAAGCGAGAATAAAGATTCTAAAGACATAATAATACATGCAATATTCACATTTACTTCAGTTTGTGCATATATTTGTAATGTATATGCTATACCACTTGAGAATACACCAAGAAACAAAATTGCAGGTATAGCTTTTACAATACTTTCAATATTCATACTACCTTTAATTAGAGCAAATGGAAGTAAAACAATAGTCGCAACTCCAAATTCAACACAAGATAATTGAATTACATCAACTCCTTTAGAAAATTTATCTATTAACATTATTTGTGCTGAATAACATAAAGCACAAAGAAATAAATAAATTGTTCCTTTACTAAAAGAGAACCCTTCACTATTTACATTGATTAAATAAAGCCCAGTAAGAGCAAGAACTAGTGCTATCAATATAAGTGGTTTGATTTTTCGCCCAAACAATAATCCTATAACAGGAACAAAAACAATATATAAAGCTGTAATAAAACCACTTTTACCAGCACCTTCTAGATTGATTCCTAATTGTTGGAAAGACATAGCAGTAGCAAGAGCAATACCAATTAATGATCCACCCAATAATAAATTCTTTTTATAATTATTATTCTTACAAATATTTAATTCTTGCTTATTATTCTGAGGTTTATTTTTGTTAATCAAATATTTAATAAACATTAATAAAAGAATAAATATAGTTGCTACAACATTTCTTAAAAAATTAAAAGAAAATGCATCTAAATATTGTCCACCAATACGTTGAGCAATAAAAGCAAGACCCCATATTAAGGTAGTAAGTACAAGTAAAGCTTCTTTAATTAAGATTCTTTTTTTGGTTTTTGTCATATCTTAATTATTAATCTTTTCACCAAATTCATTTATAATCTTTTCAACTTCACTCACTACTTCTTTTACTGTACCTTCTTTAAAAGGATTCTTTAAATTAGCTACTTCTAATAAATCAAAATATCCTTTTGTTCCTCCTGCTTTGCAAAGGTTTAAATAATCATTCCAAGCAGAATCAAAATCATTACGGTATTTAATCAAAAATTGGAAAGCACAAGTTTGAGCTAAAGCATAATCAATATAATAGAATGGATGAAGGAAGATATGTTGCTTTTGCATCCAGAATCCACCATTATTTAAGAATTCATTATCTTCGTAATCTCTCCATGGCATGTATTCTTTCTCAATATCACGCCATATTTTTCTTCTTTCTAGTGCTGTCATTTTAGGGTTTTCAAATACTTTATGTTGGAATAAATCAACACTTACTAAATACGGAATCACTTTAATAGCGTTTGTTAAATGGTGATATAAATATTTATCACTATTTTCACCAAAGAATTTATCCATATAAGGATAAGTAAAATGTTCCATTGACATTGAATGAATTTCGTTTATTTCAGAAGTTGAATTCATTAATAAAATATTATTAATATGACGAGATCCGATATAACCTTGGAAAGCATGACCTGCTTCATGAGTTAAAACATCAACATCTTGACTTGTTCCATTGAAATTAGAAAAAATAAATGGAGCTTTAAATTTAGGTATAAATGTACAATAACCACCTAAATGCTTACCAGGTCTTGTATCTAAATCAAATAGGTCGTGATTAGTCATGAATTCAAAGAATTCTTTTGCTTCACTACTTAAATCACTATACATCTCTTTAGCTTTAGAAACAAGCTCATCTTTAGACCCTTGTGGTAATGCATTACCATCTTTAAATGTTAAATCTTCATCATACCAATGTAATTTATCAATTTCTAATCTTTTAGCTTGTTCCTCATATAATTTATTTGCAAGTGGAACAATATATTCTTTTACTTCTTTTCTGAATATTTTTACATCTTCTTTACTATAATCATATCTTCCTCTTGAAATATAAGAATAATCAATAAATGAATCAAATTTCAATTTCTTAGCAATTTTAACACGATCAATAACTAATTTATCATAGATTTTATCTAAATCTTTACTTACACTTTCATATAAATCAGCCCAAGCATGAAAAGCTTCTCTTCTTACATCACGATCAACATCCTGCATATGCTTAAGCAAACCATAGAAATTACATTCTTCACCTCTAAAATTAGTTTTACATAAAGCAACTTTCTTACTATATTTTTGTCCAAGTAAGCTAGTTTTAATAAGTAAGAATATAATTTTCTTACTCATTGTTTTCTTACTCATTTCTAAATCTTTTAATAAAAATGATCCATATTCCTTCTCTAATTCGCTCTTATATTTACTTTCTAAAATTACATCAGTAAGTTTTAAAAGAAGGCTAGAATAACTTCCACTTAGCATACTAATATATTTATTTTCTTTATCATAGAATTTATCATTCATATCAATTGTATTTCTTATATAACAAATAGTTGACATAGAATAAAAATCTATCATTTTTTCTTCCATCACTTTATATGCTTCTTTAAATTCTTCATAATTTTCAGAATTCTTCATTTTATTAATAGATTCTTTTCCAACCTTTAATAATTCTTTCTTATTAGGTCTTACATATTCAATATCTTTAAACTTTAAAAATTCTTCATTCATAATATTTTCCTCACTTTATTTTACCTTTATTATATCACGATTAATAAACAAATATGAAGAATTAAAACATTTACATTAAAAAAACCTATAACTATTAGTTATAGGATTATTTAAAAATATAATATTTATTTATCAAATTTATTTATTAAATTTTTATTTGTTATCTTTATCTTCATTATAATCTCTATCTACAATAATATAAAAATCATAGCTTGGATATTTTTGCTTCATTTTATTGATTATTTCATTCTTGATTTTTTCATGATCACAATTAAAATCTATTACTAAATCAAATGAAATAAGTTTATTTTCACTATCTGCATAGAACCCATGAACTTGTTTCACATTATTATATTCTATTGATACTTTATATACATCTTCCTTTATTAGACTTATTTCACCATCACTATTGTTTTCAGCATATATTCCAACAGTAATGATTATGCCAAATTCTAAATAAATACATTCAGTTATTTTTCTTGTTAATACATGAATATCTTTTGCATTCATATCATCACTTACTTCAATGTGAATTGAAGCAATTGATTTATTAGGTCCATAATTATTAATGATTAAATCATAGGCTCCATTTACACCATCAAAAGATAATACTTTTTCTTTGATTGCTTCACTAATTTCACTGCTAGCACTTTTACCAATGATATCAGATAAAGCATCTTTTAAAATTTCAAATCCACTCTTTAAAATGAATAGACCAATAATAATACCTAAATAACCTTCGATGTTAATTTTCCAAATTAAATTAACAACAATTGCAATTAAGGTTGATAATGATAATATCGAATCAAATAAAGCATCTACTCCACTTCCAATTAAAGCATCACTTTTTACTTCTTTTCCTTTTTTCTTGAAATATAAACCTAATACAATTTTTATAACAATAGCGATAGATATAATAATAATTGTTACATAATTATAATTAGTTTCACTTCCACTTATTAATACTTCAATACTTTCTTTGATTGCACTAAAACCAGCAAACAAAACAAGCATAGCAATAATAGTACTTGTTAAATACTCGATACGACCAAAACCAAAAGGATGCTTCTTAGTTGGTTTTTTATTTGCAAGTTTAGTACCTACAATAGTAAGTATACTTGATAAAGCATCACTTAAATTATTAATTGCATCAAGAATTATTGCAATACTACTAGCAATTACTCCAATAATTGCTTTACTCACAACTAATAACAAATTACCTAAGATACCTATCACACTAGTTCTTATAATAATTTTCTCTCGTTTATCTTGCATTATTTAATTCCTTTAGAATGCTTTCTTCAATGTCACTAGGCTTTACAGTTGGACCAAATCTACTAACTACTTCACCATTTTTATTGATTAAAAATTTTGTGAAATTCCATTTAATTCTACTACTAAGGCCACTTTTTTTCTCTTTTTGTAACCATTTATATAATGGTTCTGCCTCTTTACCATTCACCTTAATCTTTTTAAAGCGAGGAAAAGTTGTATTATATCTCAATGTACAAAATGAATTAATTTCTTCATCAGTTCCTGGTGCTTGATTCAAAAATTGATTACAAGGAAAATCTAATATTTCAAATCCTTTTTCTTTATATTTTTTATATAATTCTTCTAATCCTTCATATTGAGGCGTAAAACCACATCCTGTTGCAGTGTTAACAACTAATAACACTTTCTCTTTATAATTACTTAAATCAAAATCTTCTCCTTTTTGTGTCTTTACCTTAAAATCATAAATTGTCATATGTTATCTCCTTCCTAAATAATATTAAAAAATAATATTATATTATTTAATATTTTATTATTTATAATCAAAATTTTATCTTAATTTAAAACAAAAGTAAAGAAATTAAAAGTGCTAGATTAAAATAAATAGCACTTTAACCTAACACTATTTATTATTATTTTTCTAAACCCCATCCTCTATTAAATAATATATTGCTTGTTAATTCATAATTTTCATTTAATTCATAAATGATAACAGGAACCTTTCCTGTATATGTTGAATCATTTAACATCATATATATTGCACATGATATATTAGGTCCATATTGTTTAATTTGACCTGTAGTTTCAAGAGGACTAATAGTCATTGGTTTAGGACTATAACATAAAACAATAGCATCAGCTTCCTTAAATCTTGAAGCATCATATGGAAGATTAGTACTTAATAATATTACTTTCTTTCCTTCATCTTGAACACGTTTAATTACATTATCAATTGTTTCAGCAAGACCAGTATTATAATATTTATTATTTGCCATTGATGAAATAATTACAACCTTATCATAAAAATCTATTTTATATTCTTCATCAAGTATTCTTTCAACATTATCAATAGTACCATCTCTTTCAGTTAAAGCAAGGCTATATTCAATTGAAGTAGTTTGAGTACTATCTGTTGTTAAAAAGAGAACTTTATCGTTTTTCGTAATTGGTAAAGCATTACCATTATTCTTAAGAAGTGTTATTGCCTTTTTAGTTATTTCCCATTCAATATCATGATGTTCTTTTGAACCAACATTAGATATATTATTAATATTCGTTTCAGGATAACCTTCTAAAAGATTATATTTTTCTTTTAATTTTAAAATTCTCTTAACACTAGCATCTATCTTTTCAATATCAATTTTTTCTTCTTCAACTAAGTTAGCTACATCATCAACATATTGCTTTAAGTCATCAATACCATTTTCAGTAGATATATCAACAGGCATAAGCAAAATATCAACACCAGCGTTAATTGATAATCTTGCAACATCTAATCTATCAAAATGTGATGCAATAGCATCCATTTCAAGTGCATCTGTTACGACTATTCCTTCATAACCTAATTGCTCTCTTAAAACATCAGTTATAATTGTCTTCGATAAAGTAGCAGGTAAATTAATTTCTTCACCAGTTGAAATAGATTTATAAGTTCCCTTTTCAATTTGAGGATAAACAATATGTGCAGTCATAATCATTTCTATATCATTTAAATTATCAATATAAGGAACTAATTCAAAATCTAATAATTGCTCTAAAGATTTATCAATCAAAGGAAGTCCAGTATGACTATCAGTTGATGTATCACCATGACCAGGAAAGTGCTTCAAAGAACCAATCACATTGTTTTCTTTTAGCCCTTCAACAAAGCTCTTTGTCATTTGTGATACGATATTCTTATCATCAGAGAAACTTCTAACTCCAATTACTGGATTATTAGGATTATTGTTTATATCAACAACAGGTGCAAAATCAACATTAAACCCTAATGAAGATACTTCACTTGCAATCAATGATGCAATTGTCTTAGTATCATCTTTAGAATTAATCGCACCTAATGCCATATTACCAAGTGTAGTTGTTCCTTCTTCTAATCGAACAACTCTTCCACCTTCTTGATCAAGAGCAACAAATAAACCTGGATTACCACCTTCTTTATTTGCTTCTTGCATATCTTTAATTAAGTTGAATACTTGTTCATTTTCAACACAATTATGAGCAAACAAAATCATACCAGCAAAGCCGCTTTCTTTTATCACTTCAGCAACTTCATCCTTCATTTCTGTTAGATTAACCCCATCTCTACTACGACAAGCCATCATAATCATTTGATAAATTTTTTGCTTTATTGTCATTGAAGCTAAAATATTATCTATTTTTTCTTCAACTGGGTCTTTAACAGGATCAACAGTTGGATCATCAATCGGATCTTCTCCAACCTCAATTTCATTACAAGCTACAAAGCTAAAACATAAAAACATCATTAAAAGAATAAATAGTACTTTTTTCATCTCATTACCGCCTTATTAATAATTATTTTAATATCTTTTCCATATATATTTTTTGTTTATTTAAACCTATACTTTCATAGAAAGCCATAGCACTATCGTTACCATACCAAACATTTAATGTTTCATTATAACAGCCACTTCTTTTAGCATAATCAATAACATAATTATATAATTTCTTTCCAATTCCCTCTCCCCGATATTTTTCATCTACACATAAATCATCTATATATAAAGTAACAAAATCATTCAAATTAGGATCATTAGTGTTATCAATCATAATACAAAAAGCATAACCGATTATTTTATCATCTATCACATAAACAAATATTGGTCTTGTTTCATCTTTAATAATCTTTATTATTTCATCATCATTATATTTCTTACTACCATGCTTAAATAAATCAGGTCTTATTTTATAATGAATATCATGAACTTGATATAATAAATTATTAATACCATCTAAATCATTAATACTAGCTTTTCTAATTATTTCCATATTTTCACCTAAATAATCACAACAATAAAATATCTTAAATATATTTATCCTACGTTAAATTATAATATGAAACATAAAAAAAAGAAATAAAAAACAATATTAAAAAATAAACAATCAAACTTAACACTTGAAAAAAGATGATAATTACAATATAATGTTTATAGTAGATAATAAATGTGGAGAAAATTATGACATATACAGAAAGTAAAGAAGATTATTTAGAAAGAATATTGATGTTAAAAGAGGAAATGCCTCATGTACGTGCAATAGATATAGTTAATTCTATGGGTTTTTCAAAACCATCTGTGAGTATTGCTATTAAAAAATTAAAAGATTTGAATTTAATAACAATTGAACCTCGTACTAATTATATAGATTTAACTGTTGAAGGAGAAAAAATAGCAGCCAATGTCTATAGAAGACATAAAGTCATTTCCAAATTATTAATTCATCTTGGAGTAGATGAAAAAATAGCACTTGAAGATGCATGTAAAATTGAGCATGACATCAGTCCTGAAACTTTTTCTCAATTAGAAAAAGCATATAATGAAATAAGCTAGGTAATGTTTTAATTATTACCTAGCTTTTTTATTAATTAATTAATTTATTAA
>JAFSVH010000101.1 GCA_017450215.1 Bacilli bacterium
GACAAATAAAAAGAAATAGGAGGAAAAAGTCCTGATAATGGTTAGCATTAAAAGCCGTTGTACCTAAAAATGGTATCAACGGCTTTTATTTTATCAACAAACAATTTGACAGGGACCATTTATGGTCCAAAATGTAATATTTTTAATATTACATTTCAACAAATTAATTAACAGAGCCTAAAAAAAATCCTATATATGAATATAGACATTCATATATAGGATAATTAAGTTAAATTACATTTATTATACTAAACCTTCTCTAATCATAGCATCTTTAACTTTTAAGAATCCAGCAACATTAGCACCTAATGATAGATTTTCTGGTTCACCAAATTCTTTAGCTGTTTCGTAGCATAAATTGAAGATAGATTTCATAATTTCTTTTAATTTTCCTTCAACTTCATCAAATGTCCAAGAAATGTGTTCAGCATTTTGAGTCATTTCAAGACCACTTACAGCAACGCCACCAGCGTTACTAGCTTTACCAGGACTGAAGATAACACCATTCTTCATTAAATACTTAATAGCATCTAATTCAGTTGGCATATTAGCACCTTCAGCTAAAATCTTACAACCATTCTTAACTAATTCTTTTGCATCTTCTAAATTAATTTCATTTTGTGTTGCACAAGGTAATGCAATATCACATTTGATCTTCCAAATGTCATGTTTGTTTTCACCAGTGATTACATTTGGATGTAATTTCTTATATTCATCAATTACATTGATAGTCTTGTCTGATATTTCTTTAATCTTATAAACATCTAGACCATTTTCATCATATAAGTAACCTTGAATATTACTCATAGCAACTACAGTTGCACCTAAATCATAAGCTTTTAATGCAGCATGTTTAGCTACGTTTCCACAGCCACTAACGATAACTTTCTTTCCTTTGAAAGAATCATTCTTATATTTCTTAAGCATTTCACTAGTAAAGTAAACCAAACCAAAACCAGTAGCTTCTGTACGTGCTAAAGAACCACCGAAAGATAAACCCTTACCAGTTAAAACACCAGTATGTTCCTTAGTTAATTTCTTATACATACCATATAAGTAACCAATCTCACGTGCACCACAACCTAAATCACCAGCTGGTACGTCAGTGTCAGGACCAATGAAATGATATAATTCTGTCATGAATGCTTGACAGAAACGCATAATTTCATTATCGCTCTTTCCAACAGGACTAAAGTCAGAACCACCTTTTCCTCCACCCATTGGTAAACCAGTTAAAGAGTTTTTGAAGATTTGTTCAAAACCTAAAAACTTAATGATTGATAAATTAACAGATTCATCAAGTCTTAAACCACCTTTAAAAGGACCAATAGCACTATTAAATTGAACACGATAACCTGTATTCACATGGATCTTACCATCATCACCCATCCATGGAACTCTAAATTGAAATACACGTTCAGGTACAACTATTCTTTCTAAAATAGCTTGTTCTTCAATAGTAGGATCTTTCTTAACTAAATATTCCATTGAATCAAGAAATTCCTCAACAGCATTAATAAATTCCTTTTCACCAGGACATCTACTTACAACAGAATTATAAATACGATTTAAATATTCGCTTTTATACATTTTTTCCCCTTTCATTTTTTTGATAATGCTATTAAATAGAATTTGTAACACATTATCAGCATACTATTATAGTTTACTCTTTCTTTGTTATTAATTCAAGTTAATGTTACTTTTTTATCATTAAAAAGAAATTAATATGAAAAAATCCTATATATTGCTTTTAGAAAGCGATATATAGGATTACAAATACCATCAACAAGTATTATTCTTTATTTTACCTCATACATAGGTTTATTAATTATTAAAGGTTTTTCAAAGTAAGTTTTTAATTGAGATGTTGCTTCTACTTTACCCCCATTTATTTTAAATATCATTATGTTAATACCTATGAAGTTATTCAAATCCAATTCATGAGGTAATTTATTTAATAAGACATTGATAATAAAATTGTTATTTCTATTAATTAAATGAACATAATTTTGTATTTCAATATTCAATAAACTCTCATCATTCAAATCGTAATTACGCCTATAACTAACTGCTTTTCTACTAATAATAGTTTTACCACAATCATTTCTAATTGTAATAGGTATAAATGGATTTATATATTCTTTGTTTTTCCTATATCCATATAAATTAATAAAAATTGTAGTTCCATTCGCAAAAAAGTAATCATTCAAAAATCTTATTGATAATATTTCATTCGTAATATTTAATTTAAATTTAACAATTTCCTCGACATATTTTATTGCCAATGTTTCTTTTTTATATATATTTCTATTATTATCACTTAACCAAAAACTTCCTAATGAAAATCTTTCAATATACTTAGTTATTTCTTCACAATGAAAAAACCTATCAACAATTGATATATTCCATTCTATACTACCAATATCTATAATATCATCATAAATGTATTTTATTTCATTTTTTGGAAAATATTTCAAAAATTGTAAAATGAAATCATCTATAAATAAATTATACAAATTAATCAAAACAGTTCTTACTTTATGAACAATTTTATATTTCACTGTATATTTATGTACTTCTTTAAAATTAATTTTAGTATAATTAAATTTCAAATAGTTATATAAATCTATAGCATACTGCAATTTACATTTTTTTGGTTCTCTAATCATCGCAATATTTTCAGTAAATTCATAAAAATAAACAACCAATTGTATAAATGTAAAATCATAATTAAAAGTAAGAACATTGATATTGTTGTCTATATTTAAATACATATTTTTGTTAAAATCAAATTCTTTAAAAAAGTGATTTTCAGTTTTTATTTCAATTATAAAAGTTTCATTCATGAAAGAGACGTTCAATTTGTTTTCCCCTAAAAAATCTGTGAAGACTTCGTTTTGATCATAACAATCAAAATTACTCTTTACAATTTCCTTGAACTCTTCAATTTTAAAATCAGATCTTAAAATTATATCTATATCACCAAATTGTCTTTTCCAACCATTGTAAATAATTATCTCAAGTGGATATCCCTTATAAATCAAGAATTGCTGTCTATGTTCTTTTAAAGAAAATAAAAGCTTTTTAAAAAACATCAGGAAAATTAATCTATTTTCGGCAAATGAGTTTTTAACTATTTCAATATTACTTAGATTAAATAAAGAACTTTCAACAAGCAAATCATAATAATGAATAAAAATTTTATGTTTAATTAGAAAATTAATAATATATTCAGTATTTATATCTACATTTTCATCAATATACAAAATATGGTTATTTCTAATCAATTCAAGAATAAACTTATCTTCCAATTTCATTTATATTAATCTATAAAAGAACTATATTATCAGCAAATGAATCAAATTGTGAGTCATGTGTGAAAACAATTATTGTTTTATCCTTTTTTAAAGTATGTATATATTCAATAATTTTTTTACTATTTTCATTATCAATTTCAGATGTTGGCTCATCTAAGATATAAACATTTGTTTCTTTAAGTAAAGTTCTTAATAAACAAATTCTTCTTTTTTCACCTCCAGATAAATTAGAACTATTTAAATTAATAACAAAGTCCATTCCATTCTTCTCAATTAAACGAGTTAAATTTAATTCTCCTATAAGTATTTTCAATTTTTCTTCACTATAGTTATTATTCCCATATGTAACATTATCAATAAACGATCTATTAAACAATTGTATATCTTGAAATAAAACTCCTACAGAAGAAATATCATATTCATAATTCTTTTCATCATTTATTAAAATTTCACCACTTTTTGGTGTTAATAATCCAAGCATTAATTTTATTAAGGTGCTTTTACCCTTACCACTCTCTGATTTAACAACAGTTATTTCATTACTATTGAATACTAAGTTTAAATTTTGATATATTTCTTTTTCACCATAATTGAATGATAAGTTTTTAATTTCAATAATTGGAGATCTATCAATCTTTTTTATCCCATTCATTTTGACTTCATAATCACAAAGGTTTATCTCGAATAAACGGCTAAGTGCTTTATCCCCCTCAGCTAAAAGTTTAGCGTATCTACTAAAGCCTGATATAGGGGTATATAATTTTTGAACATATAAATAAGCAATAGTAAATGCACCAGCTG
Organism: Bacilli bacterium; assembly: GCA_017450215.1. Lineage (GTDB taxonomy): Bacteria > Bacillota_I > Bacilli_A > ML615J-28 > CAG-698 > RGIG3506. The sequence goes on from JAFSVH010000101.1 coordinate 4,119, forward strand.
TTAAAATATTAATATTTATCATATAAAATGTGACAAGTAAAACTAATACAATTCCAATCGTTTTAACAACACTAATTGTCGGAAAAAGTGCAGATAGGCTTTTATTAAGTTTAGTAGTTTGTTTGTACGAATCATTTAAATAGCTATTTGCCAAATACGATTCATTTTCTTCTTCTCTATTGATATGAACCATTTTTAAATTCTTTATTAATGATAAAAAATAATTATTTGTATCGTCCGTAATTGATGAAATATAACCAGAGTATTTTTTAGTGGTATTTCCAATTTTAGTTGAAATGAAATAAACTGGAAACACAAATATAATAGCTGTTAAAGCTACTTTCCAATTCCATACAAAGAAAATTATTATTATCCATATTACTTCTATAATATCTCTAATAAAACCATTAAATGGTGTTACAATAATTTGACTAGTGTATGTTATATCTTTAGTAATTCTAGTTATAAGATCGCCTTCTTTTAAAAATGAACTATCTGGATCATAATTATTAATTATTTTTGCAAACATATCTTTTTGTACTGCTATTTTTATCAATAAACCAAATTGGGATACAAAATAACCAAAAGCTGTATTAAGGATTGAAACTATAATCAAAACTAAGCCAAAAATCAACAGTAGCAAAACTATTCTATTATCAAGTGCATTATATAATATTAAAGCCACTCCCGAAAGTTTATCAGGATTAGCAACCATATCTATAATATAACCTATCATTAAAGTTGGGATAGATGATAAAAAACCTGTTATTATCGATAACAAAATATACATTACAATTTTATATTTATTATTCTTAATATATGGATATAAATTTTTAATACCTGTACAATTCAATTTCATTGATAATCACCTACCTCATTGATAAATTTAAATATCTTATCTAATTGGCTATAATCATATTTATATGTTAATTTATAACCATTTATTTTATTTTTATCTATTAATTCCTTTATTTGTATAATTTCCTTATTGAGCTCACTTTTTGTTAATGTATCATAATCATAAACATTTTTTAAAAAATAACAAAACAACTCTGATTTACTTATTTTTTCTATTATAGGAAAATCACTTAATTCATTATTTTCTAAAATAATAAAATTGTATTTAAAGCTTTTTTCTTTAACCCAATCACTATGATTGTAAATTTCTAAATTAATATATTTTTTATTCTCACCTAATAATGAACTATAGACACAATTTGTATCTATACTATTAATAATATTTTTAAAACTATCCTCCCATAATCTTACAACTTTAGAACCTGCTAATATTTCAAAATTATTATTAAAAACTATTTTATCATCACTAATTAAACCATAATTATGATTTTTCACCAAATAAGATGCAATTGTTGACTTTCCCAATCCTGATTTTCCTATTAATGCAAAAACTTTATTTTTATTATAAATAGCAGTACCATGTATAACAAAATTATTATTAAAACGTAAAAGACTTATCAGACCATTTCCCATAGAAATCCTATATAGCAACTCATTTCTTTCAGGAAAATCATTTTTCTTATCATAATATATTAATATATTATCTTTGTCTATTTTCATCTCAATTCCAGTCTTGTAAAAAAACACTTTTTCTTTTTTATTAGAAAATATTTTTGAAATTTTATTTTCTATTAATTCACTTTTTTCTTTATACTTAAATGCTCTTTTAGATAGCATTATTCTTATTGTTTTTGAATATGGGTGCTGAACAGTGTCGAAATTATTGATATTAAACTCTGTCAACACCATCATATCATATATATAGCATACATTGTCCATTTTCTCCTCTTCTCGAATCAACTCTATATTTTACATTGTATTTAAAATATTCAATATCAAAGAATCACATAATAATTTTTTTAAACACAGTTATTTAAGAAATCCTACTCTAAAAAACATATAGCTTTATTTATATTTTACTTGAATAACCTAATTAAAAATATACATCACGATTAATCTTGAGATTTAATAATATTTAGTATATTTGTCCCTTTTTGGCAATACTTTTTTCTCAATTTTAAAACGAAGTTTTTAAGTTCGGGCATTAAAATTTCATTGTGAACTTTATGAGAATTATTTACGAACAAATTTATTTCTATAATATCAAGTAAATGTGAATAATTGTTTATAAATTCAAGAGTTTTGTTTCTATCCAAATTAGATTCACAAAAATAACCAAACAATAATGAAACATGTGTAATTATATTAAATCTTTTTAAGTTGGTTAATATTGGTACTATACTCTCAATTTTTATTTTTTTATTAAATAGCATCAACATTTTTTTTGAATATGATTCTATTCCTAAAAAAAGTTTTATACACCCTGCTTTTTTTATTATTTTTACGAATTCCTCACTTTGAAATTTAACTCCAAATCGTGTTGAAGCCATCCACGTTATTTTTATATTTCTTTCCAATATTTCTTTAGAAAAAATTATTAAATAATTTTCATGAATAAAACTATCTACAAATTTAAATTTTTTTATTTTATATTTTTTATGAAGATATAATATTTCATCAATCAATATAGTGATTGTTTTTATATGTGAAGTCCAATTAAATTTAGATTCATAGCAAAATTCACACTTTCCATAATAGCATTTACTAGATGTCCTTATAGGAAAATAATAAAAACTATCTCTTTTATCAATATTAAAATTCAAGTCAAGCAAACTATTGTTTTGCACATCTTTTGTTGAGAAAATATGTTCTCTAAATAGATAACAGTTAGAAATATTGTCTAAAGAAAACAAGCCTTTGAATGTATATTTTTTCTCAATTACTATATTTTTAAAAAATAAATATAAATTTTTCAAAAAAGATATATAGTTAACATATAAAAAGATGTTTTCGAACTCTATATTAGTAAATTTTGTTTTTAAGAATATTTCACCTAAAAGATAAATATTAATTCTTTCTTTATCAATTTGTTTTGCAATGACTAATGAAATAATTAAACTATCAAAATCATAAGCATATAGAAATACTATATGTTCACTTAATGGTATTCTTTCAAAAAAATGTAATACTTGGAATACCTTATATGTTTCATCTACTAGTGTCTGAATATTTAATTCTTTGTTAAATATTATCCTATTTTCATCGAATTTAAATAAATGTTTATACTTTGTTTTTATTATTGTAAAGGTATGTGGCGAATATAATTTAAACATATTTTCTATATTATTTATTTCCGTGATATTTATATTAAATAAATTACTTATTTTTATTAAAATCAAATAATCATAATAATATAGATTGCTCATACCATTATAAACATACAAAGAGTATTTATAATTCATATTTATACACTATTCCCAAAACATTGTTATTATTGATTTCAGTCTTTTCATTAGAATTATCACCTTTAGTTATAATAGAATCTTTTCCTATTGATATTATTCTATGAACAACTAAAACTTTATTACTATTATAAAGTATTACATCTCCTTTCTTCAAATTTGTAATTTCTACTTTTTTAATCAAAATGTCATCACCATCCTTTAAAAAAGGAGACATACTTGAGCCATAAATTTTTGTTATTATTTTCTTAGTCTTATACAATATCTTTTTAACTAATTCTACTGAGATATAAGGTAAAACATTAATATTATTAAAGACATATACCGCTTTTTTGTATGCTATATCACAGCAATTTAGTTTTTCATCTTCAGTTAAATAAAGTTTTTTTGTGAAAGCATAGATATACGCAGGACAAGCATCACATAAATTAACATAGTTGCAATTATGGCATTTTGAGTTAGGATTTTCAGTATATGCATCCAAAAAAACCCCAATCTTTTCCCATGCTTCCGAAAATGATAATTCATTTAAATCAATTTTACAAAAATCTCCATAAAGACATGGTTTTAAGATTAAATTTGAATTAATATAAAAAGAATATCTTCCACCTCCACAATCAAAACATTTTTCACGTCTTTCATTCTTATAATCAATTTGCCAATTGTGTATTAAATTATCATCTTGTGACAACAGTATATTTACAATTTTGCCTGAAGAACATTGAAAATCAACTATTGAATCATCTCCATTCAATGATGGCCACAAATTATAATCAAAACGAAATTCAATCTCCATTTTTTTTGCCAATGAAGACACTTTTTCAAACATACTATAATTATAATTTGTTAAAACCATCTTTATACCAACATTAATTTCCTTTTCCTTCAACTTCTTTAAGTTATCCATAATAATATCGTATGGTTTCAATAAAGGATTACATCCATAATAATCTTCATTTTTCTAAATGTATCATGTGTTTTTACCTCATTCCTTATAACAAATTACTTCTTAATTTCCAGTGTAATTGTTACTTTATCACTTGTTGAAAGTAATTCTTTTATTTTATTCTCACTTAAATTGATACGACCAAGTTTAGTAAATGACCAACTATTATTACCATAATACAAACATATTTGATTAGAATTATAAAGTACTATATCACCTGGACCTACATTCATTCTTTCATCATTACTAACTAATGTAAATCCTAGTAAACCTGTTTGTTCAAAATTACCATATTCATGTAATTCAATAGTTAATTCATTATTAATATGATTCATTAGATCTTTTACTGATGCATTATCATACCATATTACATCAATTACATCACTTCCAATTTTTAATATCATTTTAACCTCTTCTGCTTCTTCTTCATTATTTGTTATATCATTAGTTGGTTTCGTGTTTTCTGTATCTTCATTATTATAACTACATCCAACTAATAATAACAATAAAACAAATATTAATATTATTCTTTTCATATTGTATTTCTCCTATGTCTATTTTACCACAATATCTTTCTTTTTCCCATAGATAACAAAAAAAGCCAGTCTTGTGGACTGACAGTTTTTATTTTGCTTCATATGTAGGATGCCATTTAGCATATTCTTCAACACGATCATCATCTGCTTCATATCTACGCTTTCCTACATTTAATTTTGCCATTTTTTTCATATCATCATTATCTAACTTGAAATCAAATATATTAATATTATCTTTAATATGATCTACATTCTTAGAACCAGGAATTACAATAAATCCCATTTGATTATGCCATTTTAATACTACTTGAGCAGTTGATTTATTATGCTTTTTCGCTATACCCTTTACTATCTCACTATCAAGAAGTTCAGCAGTCATTCCTTTTCCACCTAGTGGATACCAGCTCATTATTCTAATGTTTTCTTTTTCTGTTATTTTTCTTAGATTATCTTGTGGGAAAAATGGATGACATTCAACTTGAATAACTTGAGGAATAATATCATATTCATCTAATACTTCATTGATATGTTTTTCAAAATTAGAAATACCAATTGATTTAATTTTACCTTCTTTATAAGCTTTTACTAACTGATCATATCCATGACGCCAATTAGATGTTGCTTGATGAATAAATAATAAATCAATATAGTCTACTCCAAGTCTTTCTAGTGTTTCATCAACTGCGTTAGGATTTTCGTATTCAGAAGCCCATAGTTTAGTAGACAAAAAGATATCTTCTCTTTTGATACCACTATCTTTCATAGCACGCCCAACTGCTCTTTCATTACAATATGCATTTGCAGTATCAATTAACTTGTAACCTAATTTTAATGCATTTAATACACTATTATAAGCATCTTTTGGTTCAAGTAGGAATGTCCCAATTCCTACACTTGGCATTAATACATTGTTGTTTAATTTAAATTCTTTCATCTTATAAATTCTCCTTTATCCATTTTTCTACTTTGTCTTTTGATTGATATACATTTGATCCAACAATGGCTAGTCCACTTTTAATTGTTGCATTTGGTGCATATTTTTTAATATCTCTTACAATACTAGCTAAGCCACTTCCTTCATGCGTTGAAAATGGCATAATTACTTTACCATCAAAATTTAATCTAGAAAGAAGAGTAAACATTGGTTGTGGTAATGTCCCCCAATATATTGGTCCACCAATAAAGATAACATCATAATTACTTATATCATCTAAATAATTCTTTAATTCTGGAAGTTCACCATTTCTTTGTTCTATCTTAGCTTCTTCAATACAAGTTCTATAATCTTTAGCATAATCGATCTTTCTTTCAACTTTGAATAGATCAGCTCCCGTAATATCCCTAATCTCCTCCGCAACAACTTCTGTATTCCCTTTAGTGATGTACCGCATTGCACCACCAAAATAATTTTCATCAATTCTTGAAAAATATATTACAAGTGATTTCATTGTTTAACTCCTTATACATTTAATCCCATTTGGTATGCTTCAATAAATGAAGCTTTTTCTTTTATTTCACCTTTTTGATAAACACCAATTCCATAAATAATGCCTTTTTCAACTGCACCTTCTACACAATCAGCATAACCTCTAAAACATTCAATAGTACGCTCTTGTGAAGTTTTATCGTCATCGGCACAAGTTACAATATAATAGAATTCTTTATTTTTAACTTCTTCCCAACGAGCAACAGTTCGATCAATTAATGCTTTTAACTGTGCATCAATAGAATAAAAATAAACAGGACTTGCTAAAACTATTACATCGCTATCTATCATCTTTTGTAAAATAGGAGCCATATCATCTTTAATAGCACAAATACCATTTGACTTTTGACAATAATAACAAGCAGTACAGTATCCAATTTTCTTTTCCGATACTCTTATCTTTTCAACATCATGCCCTGCATCCTTTGCTCCACGCATGAATTCATCACATAAAAGATCTGAATTTCCACCCTTTCTAGGGCTACCTGATAATATTAATACTTTCTTCATTATTTATTTCTCCTTATATTTATTTATATAATTTAATACTATTTCTTCTACTTCTATGGCTCCATCAGTAAAGCACCATAAATTAAGGGCACCATAATATATACTTACTATTTCTTTTGCGATTTCTTCATTATATAATTCTTTAACATATGCTAAATCATAAGCAAGTTTAGTCTTACCATGAAAGCCACCTAATACTCCATGACTAAACCATACTTGACACATCTTTAAGCCACTTTTCTTTATTCTTTTAATTGAAGTTATAAGAAAATATTCTAATTTCTCATATTTAGAATAATCACCTTCTAATTTAGAATCATCAAAATACATGCTTATTTGTTTTTCAATTAAATCTTCTTTGGATTCAAAATGAATATAGAATGCTCCTTTCGACACTCCTGCTTCTTTTGTAATTTCTGATACTGAAACATTATCGAATCCTTTTTCATTAATAAGCTTTAATGCTACTTCAATTATTTTGTCTTTATTTTCATTAGATTTTGCTGTTCTTGATTCATTATTGTATTTCATAACTACATTATATCATTTAATTGACCAGTAGTCAACTAATTTATTTTATTTTTTAAAAAAATGATTTTTTTTGATTTTTGATTTTGCGACTTTTTGTGCACGATTTTGGCGGTGATTATTTTTGATTTTTGATTTTACGACTTTTTGTGCACGGTTTTGGCGGTGATTTTTCATACAAGCGTTAAACTTGATTTACTATTTATTTGGTTCAATTCTCGTTGTCTTTACAGGTTCGATTCTCGTTTCACTCAAAAATTTTCAATGCTTCGACTCCTTGGAGCGTTGTCCATAGTGCATTGGACAAAAAGTAGTTTTTTAGAGCATAAAAAAAGAGCTGAAACTTAGTTTTTTGCTAAATTTCAGCTTATTTTCACTAAATATCGCTTATTTATAAAGGACATTTAGACCAATGCACTTGGAGCAGGTAACGAGAATCGAACTCGCATCTTCGCCATGGCAAGGCGGTATATTAGCCGTTGTACTATACCTGCATTTCACTAACATAAGCATTTTAACATATCTAAATCATAAATGCAAGAAAAAATAATTTTTTTTATTCATTATAAATCTTTAATATTATTGTTTTCATCATAAATAATAAAATATGTTATAATGGTTTCATATTATAGGTGAAAACATGCAATATTATAATGATTTACCAAATGGTTATGTCGTATATAAAATAATCGATGCTGAAAAGAAAAAAACTGCTATATATTTTAGTATTGGTGGAATAATCATAACCATTATTTCTTTAATTTTACTAATCATAATTAAAAAAATAGAATTTACTTTTGCTATCAATATAAAAAATGCTCTTGGCATTCTTCTTTTTGGCTTTATCTTGATAGCTAATATATTTGTACATGAATTAACCCATGGACTATTCTACAAATTATTCACGAAACAAAAATTAAAATTTGGTTTCACTAAATTTAATGCTTATTGTGGTGCTCCTAATATCTACATGAAGAGAAATCCTATGATCATTATATCTCTTGCACCTTTTATTATTTATTCAATAATAAGCATCTTATTAATAATTATACTTCCACCTAATCTTACTTGCTTCTTTGTAATTATTTATTTTTCAAATCACATTGGTGGTTGTATTGGCGATATTTATGTTGCAATACAATTAATATTCAATGTGAATAAAAATGCACTAGTAAATGATACAGGACAGAAACAAACAATATATAAAAGAAACGCTTTATAATAAATTATTAATAATAAATTATTTATAATTAATTATTTATTTTTTATAAGATACTCATAAGAAACGCTTTAATTAAAGATGCAAAATATCAATTATAATTTTGCACATTAATTAAAGCGCCTTTTAAATTGTCAAAAAAGATATTAAATTATTATATTAATTGAATAATATGATTATAGTGGGCTTAATCATAATATCAAGTAGTAAGAACTTAATTTCAATAATCAGTTTTTATATTAAACAAATGTATCTTTATTTGTTATTTTTAATTATTATTTTTCTTTTTCTTATTATTAGTTTCTTTAGTTTCTTTCTCAGTAGTTAAATCTACATCAATAAAATCTTCATCGCCATATTTGCCATCGTTGCCATCTGATTCTTCTTTTTCTTTTACACCATTTTTGCTATCATAAATAGCAATAATCTTTTTCATTTCTTCTAAAGTTGGTTCATCAAATTCTTCTGGCCCATCATCGCGAAGCTTCAAATCCTTAAATTTTTCATAGAATGATTTTAAATGAATGAAAATGATTCTTTCACCGACAACTTCATTTGTATAGATAGTCTTATCGCCAACTGTTTGTTGACGGCAAACTAATCTTCCTTTTACACCCACAATATCACCTTTAGCACAATACTCATAAATATTTTGAGCATAAACATTCCAAAATGTCACAGGAATAAAATCACTCTTATATTCATTAGTATCCATTTCTCTAAAATTCCTTTGAACCTTTAAAACAACATTAATAACATCAAATTGATTAATATGTTTTAAATTCAAATCATTTGCGATAGCTCCTACTAAAATTATATTATTAATCATGTTTTTTCCTCCTTTCACTTGAATTATAAACAACTAAAAAATATAACTCAAACCAGAAATGGTACTCAAAAACAGTTTTATAAAATGAAAAATGGCGTTATTCTATAAAAAAAAGAGATAAGTTAACTTATCCCTTTTTTGATAATAATCATTTTATAAAAAAGATTAATTTAAAAAGTATTTTTAAAAATACACTTTTTTATTTATTCTTTTTTTATCAAACTATTATAAACAATTATAAATAATTAAAAACAATTAAAAACAATTATAAATAATTGTTATGATTATTTTCCATCATTTTTCTTACTTTTACCAAACACATAATTAATATTATTAACATCAATATATTTAGTAATATCCCGAAGATCATTTAATGAAATATAATGATTATATTCATCAAATAGATTTATTCCATCAATTGAATATTCTAAGCAATCTGTGATTGTAGTTGATAAATCATTAAAGTCTCGGATTGTTGAACCGATGGATGCTCTATTTAGTGCTTGTACATATTTATCATCAAGTTCTACTTCATCTAAATTTAAGAATACATCATTTAAAAACTTCACAAGTTCTTCTGGTTTATGAGATAAACCATTAAACCTAATTGAAGGGATGCCTGCTTCATAAATAAATGAGCAGCCAAAACCTAATAAAGCTAAATCATTATCCATAATTGTTTGAAAATTAGCAGATGAATGTCCAAATAAAACTTCACATAATAAATCATATTTACAAATATTGACTAATAAATTGTTATTATCATCTTCATTATTATAAAAGTTTGGTTTTACTCTTACAGCATAAGCAACAACAGTATCAACTATGTCAATCTTCATTTCATCATCTTTTTTAATTACTTCATTGCTAATTTCATCATTAATAACTTTTGCTTTAAAGCTAGGATAAATCGGCTTTTTCCTTTGATTTTCTTCAATCATCATATAGATATCTTGATAATCAAAATTACCAATAATGGCAATAGTCATATTTGATGGAACATAGAAATGATTATAAACTTGATTTAAGACATCTTCATCAATCTTATTCACATCTTCAACACTTCCAGTTACATCATGCGAATAGCTAACATCACCAAAATTATTTAATTTCAATCTACTTCTCACTTTTTGGAAAGGTGAATCTTGATACATCAAGATTTCTTGAATAATAATATCCCTTTCAATATCAATATTATCTTTCCTAAAATATGGAGTTTGTACAAAATCAAGAATGTAATTCAAAGCAATCTGAAAATTATCACTTCCATTAACTTGATATATCGTTTTATCATAAGAGGTAAAAGCATTACTTTCAATTCCAAACATCGCAAGATAATCACTTGCATTAGTGATTTCTCCTTCCATCTCAAACATTTGATGTTCTAAGAAATGAGCAACACCATAAGGAATATTATAAATTTTACCATCTACTTCATATTTAGTAACAGCACCTCCAAAATTACAGCCAAAATTAATTGCATAATTTTGGAATCCTTCCTTTTTCACAAATATAACCTTAAGTCCATTAAATACTTCCCAACTATATAGAGATGTATTGATATTTTCATATTTTTTTAAAGAAACATCTTTATTAAAAACTATATTCTTACTCATTATTTTCGCCTAAACCCTTAAGAACATAAATAGTATCTAACCATAAATGATCTTTAATTTTAGAAATATCATCTAGTGTAACAAGCAATGAATCATTATATAATTCTTCTAATGTTCTTCTATCAGTTAAATAATATTTTAGATTATTACTTACAATATATTCTTGATTATCAATGGAATTAATGTATTCATTCTTAAATTCACTCTTTGCTTCATTAAGTAAATTTTCAAAATATTCTCTATTCTTATTAATATTATGAATATTATAGCTATTCAAGCAATCTTTGATTGCCTTAATTGCTTTATTGATGTTATTAGAATCAACTCCAGCATAAACAGTACAAAGATTTCTCACTGGGTTAGCTGATGCATAGATTGTATAAGCTAAGCCTAATTTTTCTCTCACTTTTCTAAACAAGCTTGAAAATGGACTTTCACCAAACATCAAGCAAAATAAGATATATGCAGCATATAATTCATGACGATAGAAAAGATCTGTCCTATATCCCATATATATATGAGATTGCTTAATTTCTAATTTTTCAACGTATCTCTTTGTTTTTATTATTCTATATAAATTTTTATCTTCATATTCAATATTGACATTATTAGTCCTTAAATTAAGTTTATTTAATAGTTTATTAACCTTATCAACACTAACATTACCAACAACAGAAACGATTATATGCGAATTATTAATAAAGTCTAAATAATAATCATAAAGCTCATAAGCTTTAATTTTCTTTATCTTATTAATATTCATCTTTTGAATTAATGGAAATTCATCTTTCTTTGTCATCTTAGACAAGAATCTCATTGCTCCATATCTTCTTTTATTATTGCTCTCATTGAGAATAAGATTAATTCTGTTTTCTATCACTTCATCAAAGTCTTTCTTGCAAAATTCAGTCCTACCTCGTGAATTCACTCTAACATGAGGGTTATAAATCATATTATTAAGTAAATCAAAGCATTCATCATATAAGTCATCACAATCAATAATATTTTCGCTAATGCATTCAACACTACATTTTAAGATTTGAGTCTTGTAATTCATACTTTGAGCAGAATATACACCTGCAGAATATAAATCATACAATTTTCTTGTCTGTGCTTCGGTTGATGTATATTTACCATTACATTTAGTCAATAATTCTGAAACTAAAGATAAATAATTATTATCATCGTATTTATTAATATAATAAATATTAAAAACAGTAGTTGTAAATTTATTTGTCTTTTCAATACATACATCAATATCTTTATATTTATATTTATTTTTATTAGTATTCTTTTCTTGTTTTTCCATAAAACATCCTATATTCTTTTAAAACAACAGCGTAAATGCGCTGTTGTTTCACAATAAATTATGTAAAGTAGATTATGCAATTGCAGCTTCTAGTGCAATTTCCATCATCTTATTAAATGAATTTTGTCTTTCTTCAGCTGTTGTAACATCACTTGAAACAAATGAATCAGAAACAGTTAATAAGCATGCTGCTTCTTTATTTAAATATTTTGCATTTGCAAATAAAGCAAAGCTTTCCATTTCTACTGCTACGCAATTATATTTATTTACAACATCATCAAAGATGTTACCTTGATGACGATAGAACACATCTGACGAATGAATTCTACCTTCAATTAAATCATAGCCTAATTTCTTGCTAGCTTTTCTAATTATATTATTTAATTCTTCACTAGCCTTTAAGGCATTGTCTTTATATCCATAAGCAATGGATGCAAAATTTGATTCACTATAAGCATCAGTTGCAAGAATGCAATCATAAATTTTTGCATCTTTTACATATGATCCACAAGAACCAATTCTAATTATTCTCTTTACATCATAGAATGCAAATAATTCGTATGAATAAATACCAATACTAGGCATACCCATTCCACTACCCATAACTGAAACTTTCTTTCCTTTGTAATAACCAGTAAAACCTAACATATTACGAACTGAATTAATTTGCTTAACATCTGTTAAATATTTATTAGCAATAACCTTTGCTCTCAAAGGATCACCAGGCATCAATACAGTTTCACCTAAATCTTCTTTATTTAATATTTCAATATGAGGTGTAGGAATAGCCATTATTTATCTCCTCCAACAATACTAACTCCATTAGAAGTACCAATTCTAGTTGCACCAGCAGCAACCATAACAGCAGCATCGTAATTAGTTCTTACACCACCACTAGCCTTAACTTCCATGTTTTCGTTTATTTTTGATACTGTCTCTTTCATTAATCTAACATCTTCTTCTGTTGCACCACCAGAACCAAATCCAGTCGATGTCTTAACAAAATTAGCACCAGCTTTAGTTGCAGCTTTACATACTTCTATTTTTTCTTCATCAGTCAAATAGCAAGTTTCAATAATAACTTTAACAGTTCTTCCACCACTACAGCCAACAACACCAGCAATTTCATGTTCTATGTATTTATAATCATGTTCTTTTGCTTTACCAATATTGATAACCATATCAATTTCATCAGCACCTTCGTTGATAGCATCAACAGTCTCAGCCCATTTCACATCCATAGTGTTAGCACCAAGAGGAAAACCAATAACAGTACAAACTAAAACATCACTGTCCTTTAATAATTCTTTGGCAAGTTTTACATTTGCAGGATTAACACAAACACTCTTAAATCCATATTCTTTTGCTTCTTCACACAACTTCTTAATATCATCTTTTGTAGCAAAAGCTTTAAGCAATGTATGATCAATATATTTTGGATTGATATTATTCATTCTTATTTCTCCTTTTATTCAGCTTCTAAGCAATCAATTAATTTAACTTGTCTAAATTCATAATTTAGTTTAGCTTTAACTAATTTCTTTAAATACATCTTGCATGCTTTAGCTTGCTTAACTTTTAAAATATACATATCAGGTAAGAAATTCTTAATCTCAATAAGTTTACGATTAATTATATTAAATAAATCCGCTCTTCTAATAATGAAGTTCATATCATCACACATAACATTGATAAAATCAACATAAGGTGGGAAGATGATAGGAGATGTAAATCTCCAATCATAGCAAATACCTGAGAAAGGTTTATTTCCTTCACTTGCATCTGTTTGAATTAAACCATAGCAATAATTTACAATAACATCATTATGATAATATTCAATTAAATTCTTAACTGAACGCTGGAATTTACAAATAACATTTAATTTTTCAGCATCGTAGCTAATCTTTCCATCTACTTCTTCATTAGCAAGATATGCTTTCTTAGCAGATTCATAGAAATCAATCATTTCAACAAGATTAAATAAACGAATATCACTAAATGAATCATGATAAATTCCAAGTTCAAATGTCTTACATAATTTTTGAATAATACCTAATATTTCACGAGCTAATGGTGAAGGAATTAATATTGGAAATTCAACAAGGAAATTCACATTTGAGAATTTAGGACTCAAACGATAAATTTGATTTACTCTTGATTTCTTAGTAATTAAATAACGATATTTAAAATCAAATTCAACATCTTTATATTCAATTTCTACTAAACCATCACTATAATAAATTTGGAAATTAGGTTGATTCTCAAAGAATTCTAAAACACTATTAAAATCTAATTTTGCTTCAATTGAGTTATCTCTAAAAAAATGAATTGTTAATAAATTTTCCATATTTTCCTCCAATTAGGTTTTTATTATTTATCATTTACAATTTCATGACATCTTTGGCAAAGACCATCTTCACCAACACTAGGAACAATCTTCCAACATCTTTCGCAAGTTATACCATCACATAGATGAACACTAATCTTACCAATATTATAATCATTTGCGTCAATATCATGATCAACAATTTCAAGTGAAGAAACGATGAAGACACGTTCTAAATCACATTTCATACTATCAAGCAATTCTTTTGCATCACTATTTGGATAAATAATTAATTTACTAGCTAAAGATTTACCAATAATCTTGTTATTTCTTGCTTCTTCAATTGCTTTTAATACATCATCTCTCAAAACCATGAATTTAGCATATTTATTTAATAAATATTCACTATCTTCATATTTTATAGTCTTAACCATTCTAAGTAGATATACACTTTCTTTATCCATATCACTACCCATATTCTTCATAAATGAATAGATTTCTTCACAAGTGAATGGAATAATAGGTGTTAATAATCTGACTAAAGCATTCAAATTATCGAATAATACAGTTTGAATTGATCTACGTTTGATATTATTATATTTTTCAATATAAAGAATATCTTTTGTGAAATCTAGATAGAAAGCACTTAAATCATTAGTCATATAATTTAGTACACTTCTATATACTTCATCACAGCTAAGTGATTCATAAGCTTTATAGCATTTTTCTAATAATTGATTTAATTTACATTCAATATATTTACTTACTTCATCTAAATCTTTATATTCAATTCTATCTTTATCATTATTATAATCACTTAAATTACCAAGTAAGAATCTGAAAGTATTTCTTATCTTACGATAAGCTTCAGTATTTTGTTTTAAGATGTCTTTACTTACTCTAATATCAGCAGTATATTCACTAGATGCAACCCATAATCTTAAGATGTCAGCACCATATTCTTTGCATACTTGATTTGGATCAATTGTATTGCCAGCACTCTTACTCATCTTATTTCCTTGACCATCAAGAGTAAAGCCATGTGTAATTACACGTTTATAAGGTGCTTTTCCAGTCATAGCAACACCAGTTGATAAGCTAGAATTGAACCAACCACGATATTGATCACTACCTTCTAAATATACATCAGCTGGATATGGTAAATTACGTGCAACTAATACACCATGATGACTTGTTCCACTATCAAACCATACATCCATAATGTCTGTTTCTTTTGTAAAGATTCCATTAGGGCTAGATGGATGAGTGTAACCTGCTGGAAGCAATTCTTTTGCATCTTTACTAAACCATGCATCAGTTCCTTCCTTCTCAACAATACTAGCAACATGTAAAATTACATCTTCATCTAAAATACAATCACCATTCTCACAATAGAATACAGGAATTGGAACTCCCCATACTCTTTGACGTGAAATGCACCATTCTTTACGGTCCTTAACCATATTACCAATACGAGTATCACCCCAAGAAGGCTTCCATTCAACTTCACTAATAGCTTTCATCATATCATCTTTTAATGCATCAATTGAAGCAAACCATTGTGGAGTAGCTCTAAAGATAATAGGCTTCTTTGTTCTCCAGTCATGAGGATATGAGTGAACAATTGTCTTCTTAAGCAATAAGAAGCCTCTAGAATCAAGGTTTTCAATAATAACTTGATTAGCATTATCATAGAATAAACCAGCGAATTCACCAGCTTCTTCAGTCAAAAAACCTTTAGAATCAACATTAACTAAAACATCAAGACCATAAGTACGGCCTACATTGAAGTCATCCTCACCAAAGCCAGGAGCAGTATGAACTAAACCTGTACCAGCATCAAGTGTTACATGGTTACCCAAAATAACTGGACAAACCTTACCTGCTGGGTTCTTATATTGTACATATTCTAATTCTCTACCTTTAATAGTCTTTACGACTTCATAGTCACCTTCTTCAAAGCCCATTTCTTTTAAAACTGAAGCTGCTAATTCTTTTGCAAATACTAATTTTCTATTAGATAATTTATTATCTTCTTTTTCACCTAATTTTACTACTACATATTCATATAAAGGATTAACACTAACTGCAAGGTTTGCAGGAATTGTCCATGGAGTAGTTGTCCAAATTGTGATTTCTTCATCTAAATCAAGAACACCTTTGCCATCAATAACTGGGAATCCTAAAAAGATACTTTCGCCTTTTACATCATAATATTCAATTTCAGCTTCTGCTAAAGCAGATTCACTTGATGGTGACCAATAAACTGGCTTTAAGCCTTTATAGATTAAACCACGTGAAGCCATTCTAGCAAATACACGAAGTTGTTCTGCTTCAAATTTAGGATCTAATGTTAGATATGGATCTTCCCAATCACCTAAAACACCCAATCTCTTGAAGCCTTCTTTTTGAAGTGCAACTTGTTTAAGTGCATATTCCCTACACATTTTTCTAAATGCAACAGTTTCAACTTCTTTACGATTAACCTTTA
The DNA here is from genome assembly GCA_017450215.1 of Bacilli bacterium. Taxonomy (GTDB): domain Bacteria; phylum Bacillota_I; class Bacilli_A; order ML615J-28; family CAG-698; genus RGIG3506. The sequence continues at coordinate 21,235 of JAFSVH010000101.1, forward strand.
ATGCTTTTGTTAGAGCATTTTCAATTGGTAAACCATGAGTATCCCAACCAGGAATATAAGGTGAATAATAACCTTCCATTGTATAGAATCTAATTAAAATATCTTTTAATATTTTATTTAATGCATGTCCAATATGAATATTACCATTAGCATATGGTGGACCATCATGTAAAATAAAACTTAAATTCTTCTTATTCAATTCTAAATTCTTTTTATAGATATCTAATTCATCCCATTTTTTTACTAAATCAGGTTCCTTTGTAGGCAAATTAGCCTTCATTGAAAACTCTGTATTCATCATAAGCAATGTATCTTTATAATCTCTTTCCATGTTCTTCCCCTTACTATTAACACATCATTCTTTTATACAATTCTTATTATTTTATAATTATTATTTTATAATTATTATTTTATAACTACGCAAAAATACTATTTATTAAAAATGTATATAAATACATTATTCCTTCATAAAGTATAATACCAACTACAGGAGTAAAATCTAAAAATCCTATTGTTAGATAACCCCTAAAAACACCAATATATGCATCACTTATTCTTCTTAAAAATCTAAAGAAACCAACGTTATAAACAAATGGAATCCAAGATAGAATAATATTTAAAACAATCAAACCAAAATAAGCTTGCATCAAATAATAAAAAGCAGTAAAGACAAATTCCATAATTTAATCCTTGTTTTCATTAACCCACTTTTCAACAGATCCATCTTCTAATGCTTTACCACTAGCAAACAAGAATAGACGTTCATTCATTGTGAAAAGATTGCCTGAAAGGGCATAAACACAACCACTAATAAAAGATAACATGTGATTGCAATCTTGAGCAACTAAGCTATCAAAATTAGCAAGAACTGGTTTATCTTTTAAAAGATAATCACAAATAGTGAAGATCTCATCATCACTATTTGTATTAACACGATAAAATACTATTTCATCTTTTGATTGTAATATTGGACCTTGTCCTTTTATTTCTTCTTTATTCTTTTTACTAAAAAGTCCCATATAAACTCCTAATTTATTCCATGAAAATATGGCCTAATCTAACACATGTTGAACCATATTTAACAGCTATTAAATAATCATTACTCATTCCCATTGATAATTCATGACATGGAGCATAATCTAATTGCAAATCTTCAATTTCTTTTTGCAATTTTTGCATTCTAGAAAATTCACTAATTAATACTTCATCATCAAATGTCATTTTCGCAATGCACATAAGACCAATAACTCTAATATTCTTACACATTGATAATTGCTTAATAAAAGCTTTTACCTTTGCTGGAGCAACTCCACTCTTATTAGGTTCTTCAGAAATATTAACTTGAACATAGCAATCTAATGTTTTATCTAATCTACTATCTAATTCCATTGCAGTTGGAAGCTTGCATAAGGAATGAAGACAGTCAATCTTATTTACAACATCTTTAATCTTCCGAGATTGAACAGTACCGAAGAAATGCCATTTTACATTTAAATCCTTCATTGCTTCATATTTTTCTAAGAACATATCTGTTCTATTTTCACCAATCTCATCTATTCCAGCAAGTACTAGCTCTCTTGTTTCTTCAACAGTCATATATTTGCTTGCAGCAACAATTTTAATGTTTGGATAATCTTTTAAACTATCTTTAACTGCTTGGACTTTTTTCACATATTTATTTCCATTATTTTCCATTTTTTCCACCGTTATCACTAATAATACAAAATCACAAAATTTAATAGATAAAACCTCTTTTAAAGCCTATTCTACCTATTAATGTTGTTATATATAACATTATACCCTAAGTTGCCTGATAAATCAATAAAAAAGATTGATAGTAACTATCAATCATTTTTTGTATTTAAAACATTATAAAAAATAATCCATTTTTACATTCTTTCTTTAGTATTAACACCAATTAATCCTAAAGCATCTTTTAAGATTATTTGAACACTTCTTAAAACTGTTAGTTTTTCATTTGTAAGCAATGCATCATCACTTATAATCTTTTCATTATTATAATAGCTATGTAAAGCTTTTGCTAAATCGCTAATATATTGACATAATCTATGAGGTATTCTCTTTAATGCTACCTCTTCAACAACGTTTCTATAAGCAATTAAGCAATCAATTAAATCTTTAATTGATGAAATATCTAACTTTTTAAATTCATTAACTTGCTTAAATTCTGGATAAGTTCTAAACAAACTTGCAATACGAGCATAAGCATATTGAGCATAATATACAGGATTCTCGCTTCCCTCTTTAAGTGCTAAATCAAGATCTAAGTCCATTTGAGATGATAATGCTTTTTCAATGAATAAATATCTCAAAACATCACTGCCAACTTCATCAATCAAGTCACGCATTGTGATTGCTCTACCACTTCTTTTGCTCATCTTGATTTCCACGTTATTTTGCATTACTCTAACCATTTGTAGTATTTCAACATCAAGCTTATCAGGATTACCACCAACAAAAGCAATAGCAGCTTTCAATCTTGGAATATAACCATGATGGTCAGCACCTAATACATCAATTAATTGATCATAACCACGACTCAATTTATCAGCATGATAAGCAATATCTGGAGTTAGATATGTTAAAGAGCCATCGCTCTTTTTAATTACTCTATCCTTTTCATCACCATAAAGAGTAGTCTTAAGCCATAAAGCACCATCTTTTTCGTATGTATAATCATGACTAATTAAATAATCAATTGTCTTTTCTACACTACCATTAGCATATAAGCTTCTTTCAGAACTCCACACATCAAATTCCACATTAAAATCTTTCAAATCTTTTTTAAGTGTATTTAATAATTTTTCTGTTCCTATATTCCTAAAATCATCAAACCATTCTTCTTTAAGATATTTATCTTGATATTTTTCTTCAATTTCCTTAGCAATAACAATAATTTCAGGTCCTTTATAGCAATCATCATCAAGATCAAAATCTAAATTGTATAATTCACGATATCTAGCATAGATAGATTTTGCAAGATTATTAATTTGATTACCTGCATCATTAACATAATATTCTCTTGTTACATCATAACCAGTCTTTTTAAGAATTCTAGCAAGACTATCACCATAGGCAGCTCCTCTACAATGTCCAATATGTAAAAAGCCAGTAGGATTAGCACTAACATATTCAATGTTTACTTTTTCTTTATTTCCAATATTGCTCTTACTATAATTTTCTCCTTCTTTATTAATCAAGAAAACAACATTAGCAAGATAATTATTATCAATAAAGAAATTAATAAATCCACCAACTACTTCTACTTTCTTCACATGAGCTTTATCAGTATCAATTTGACTAACAATATCAGTTGCAATCAAATTAGGTGCTTTTCTTGCAATTCTTGCAAGCTTAAAAGCAACATTAGTACTATAATCACCATGATCCTTACTAGCAGGCACTTCAAAGAATACATCTTCTTCTGTAAAGTTAGAAGCATTCAAATTTGATGAATAAATATTTTGTACAATATTAAAAATTTGATTTTTCAATTCCTTAATAATAGTCTCAATCATATTAATAATATCCTTTCATATTAAACCATTATACCATGTTTTCAAAAAATATGCAATTTCTAAAACAAAAAAACCTTTTAGACAAACCTAAGTTTAATTCTAAAAGGATTTAAAGAATTTATTATAATAGTATCCAGAAGACCGATAATACTGATGTGAACCACAGTTCACCACGGTGGGTCTCTCTCTTGGTATAATTAAAGGATTCTTATCTAAAATAAGCTTTCAACAGCATTATACCCTCAACACCCTAAATATCTATTGTTCGGTTCGCATATTAAGTACAAACTCGAGAATTCCAGATACAATTAGATTTTACAAACTTCTTTTTGATTAGTCAAGAGCAAATTATAAAGCTTTTTATTTATAATATCTATAACAATTTAGTGCATCTAAATATTTTTGTTCAACATTACTTCCATTAAAAGCAGCTTCATAAGCAATTCGCTCAAGTTCTGCTTGGAGTTCAGCACTAATTTCACTTCTTGTATCATCACCATGCCATGTAATATTAGGATTCTTAATATAATCATTATATGTATAATTAATACCAACAGGGCTTCTACCATAAATAGTAGCATAATGTACTAATGCAACTAAATAAGTGCCAATTGAATTAGGATGACTACCATCACTTGCTTTATTTAAGTCAATTGATTTATGGTCTCTATACATATAATAAAATGCAGTTCCAGCTCTTGATACTTGAATGCCTAAGTCTGTTGCAATCCACTCATAGCTAGCACTTAATTTTTGATGCATTTCATAATAATTCATATTTTGATAACCATTACGATAACTCCAAGTTTCATACATTATTACTGTACTACCTAAATCCTTAAAATAATTATATAAAATATTTGTAGTATAAAAGAAATCCGCTGTATCAGTAATAGGATTGTTGCTTTGTTCTTGCAAGAACACAATATCATATTTTGCATCTTTCATTGCTTTTTTGAATGTTTCATAATATGTTCCATTATTACCTTCAATATAATTATGGAAATATTGTCCACCATAAGCAAACTTACTGATTTTGGCGTTTATTCCTTCACCTTCAAGAATGCAAGAAAGCAAATCAATTAAGCAATTATAATTTGTGAAAGAATTACCAATTAACAATATCTTTAAATCTTGCATTTTTTCTTCTTTCTTATTTAGTGCATTACCATATTCAGTATATTCAGTATTGCAATAATCACATAAGCAAATTCTTTGTTCACATGCTTCTTTTGTTCTTTCAATCACACGTAAAACACTACCACTATGTAGATGATCTAATTTTTCTATCACTTCTTTACCTTCTATATAACCACATCTTTTACATTCATAATAATCAGTATAACCATCTTCTTCAAGAGTTGGATCTTTTCCTTTTACTAAATGTAAATAGTGATCTAATTTTTCTATTTCTTTATAATCTTCTTTATATCCACATATCTCACAAACATAATAGCCATTATAACCATTTTCTGTACATGTTGCAGCTTTTCCTTTTACTTTTTCGAAAACATGGTCGCACTCTTCTACAGGCTCAGGTCCATCATCTGGTTTATTCTCATTCTTTTCTTCACAGCAAGATAAAGTAAAAAGAAAAACAACTGAAAGAATTAAAAATAAAATATATTTTGCTTTTTTCATCTCATCACATCCTTATAATTTCATATTTTTTATCAATATTATTTTATCTTTTTATTTAGTTTTATGCAATAATAACATCACTTTATACATAATAAAAATAGGTAAAAAATATGGTAAAAAATATACAACAAATTACTAGCAATAAAAAATCAGTTATGTTATAATCGTTATACTACCCTTTAGAAAAGCTTATAAAAAAAAAGTATAAATTTATAAATGCCAAAATAATCAGATTTAAAAAAGGGTATTAAATATCAATATGAATGATAGACTAAGAACAAACGAAACTTTACCCGATTTTGTTTCTACTCAGCATAATTATCATACATTAGATTATTATTTTAAAAAGAAATACAATTCTAAAGTATTTAAAGTTGCCTTGAATGGTGACTTTTCTTGTCCGAACAGAGATGGCACTATCTCTAAAGATGGTTGCATCTTTTGTAGTGACAAGGGAAGCGGAGAATTTGCTGGAGATAAACAAGATCCATTAAAAATTCAATTTAATAAAATTAAGGACATAATTCATCTTAAATGGAAGGATGCTTTATACATTGCCTATTTCCAAGCAAATACTAACACTTATGCACCTTTATCAAAATTAAAGCGATTATTTGAAGAAGCAATTAATCTTGATAAAAACATTGTGGCAATTGACATTGCAACTAGACCAGATTGCTTATCAAGTGAATGCTTAGATTTTTTAGCTGAATTAAACACTAGATGTAAAGTAATAGTCGAACTAGGACTACAAACCATCCACGAAGAAACAGCAATATTAATAAATCGTGGTTATAATTTAAATTGCTTTACTGAAGCAGTAAAGAAATTAAGGGAAAGAAAAATTGAAGTAATTGTCCATATTATTAATGGATTACCTCATGAAAGCTATGAAATGATGCTAGAGACTGCCTCATTCTTAGCTCATCAAGATATCCAAGGAATTAAGATTCATTCTTTATATATATTAGAAGGAACAAAAATTGCTTCAATGTATAAAAGCAATGAATTTAAGGTGCAAACTTTAGATGAATATGTGAAAACTGTGGCAAATCAACTTACTCTTTTAAGAGAAGATATTGTAATCCACAGAATAAATGGAGACCCACCAAAAGAGGCTCACATAGCCCCTGATTGGTGCTTAAAAAAGTTCGTTATTATGAACGAAATTGATAAATATATGAAGAAAAACGGACTCGTTCAGGGAGCACGTTTTTAGTATTTGTCAACAAAAAAATGAGAAAAAATCAATGTAAATTCAATGAAAATTTTTCACATTTTTTCTTGTTTTCTTTTGCTTGACTATACTTTTTTTGTTTGTTATACTGACTATACATTGTGAATATAATAGAAAATGGAGGGGTATGTTATAATGTTAAACGTGAAAAAAAGAAACGGTGAAATCGTTGCTTTTGACATTACAAAAATTGAAAAAGCAATTGAACAAGCCTTTAAATCCGTAAAGCGTGAATACTCAAAAGACATGTTAGAATTACTTGCTTTAAGAGTAACCGCTAACTTTACAGAAAAAATACAAAATGGTGTTATATCTGTAGAAGACATCCAAGATAGTGTTGAAATTGTGTTGATTCAATCACAATTTGTGGATGTTGCAAAATCTTATATTATTTATAGAAAACAACACGAAAAAATTAGAAATACTAGAAAGACTATTCTAGATTATAAAGATACAATTAATAATTACCTAAAAATAAATGACTGGAGAGTAAAAGAAAATTCTACAGTTACTTATTCAGTTGGTGGTTTAATCCTATCAAATTCAGGTGCATTAACTGCTAATTATTGGTTAAGTGAAATCTATGATTCTGAAATTGAAGAAGCACATAGAAATGCTGATATTCATATTCATGACTTATCAATGTTAACAGGTTATTGTGCAGGTTGGTCATTAAAGCAATTAATCAAAGAAGGTTTAGGCGGTGTTCCAGGAAAGATTACTTCTGCTCCTGCTGCTCACCTTTCTACTTTATGTAATCAAATGACTAACTTCTTAGGTATTATGCAAAATGAATGGGCTGGAGCTCAAGCTTTCTCATCATTTGATACATACCTTGCACCATTTGTAAAAGCTGACAACTTAACATACAAAGAAACAAAGCAATGCATCCAATCTTTCATTTATGGTGTTAACACTCCTTCTCGTTGGGGTACACAAGCACCATTCACTAACATCACACTTGACTGGGTTGTGCCAAATGATATGGCTGAGTTAAATGCAATCGTTGGTGGAAAAGAAATGGATTTCAAATATAAAGATTGCGTTAAAGAAATGGCAATGGTAAACAAAGCTTTCATCGAAATCATGATTGAAGGTGATGCTAATGGCCGTGGCTTCCAATATCCAATCCCTACATATTCTATCACTAGAGATTTTGATTGGAGTGATACTGAAAACAATCGTTTATTATTTGAAATGACTGCTAAATATGGAACTCCATACTTCTCTAATTATATAAATTCAGATATGGAACCAAGTGATGTAAGAAGCATGTGCTGTAGATTACGTCTTGACTTACGTGAATTACGTAAAAAATCAGGTGGTTTCTTTGGTAGTGGTGAATCAACTGGTTCAGTTGGTGTAGTTACACTTAATATGCCTCGTCTAGCATATTTATCAAGTGATATAGATGACTTCTATAAGAGATTAGATCACTTACTAGACATTTCAGCAAGATCATTAAAGATTAAACGTGATGTCATCACTAAATTCTTAGATGCTGGTCTTTATCCTTATACTAAACGTTATTTAGGCACATTCAATAACCACTTCTCTACAATTGGACTAGTTGGTATGAATGAATGCTGCTTAAATGCAAAATGGTTAAAGAAAGACTTAACTCATAAAGATAGTCAAGAATTTACAAAAGATGTTCTAAACCACATGAGAGAACGCCTAAAAGATTACCAAGAAAAATATGGCGACCTTTATAACTTAGAAGCAACTCCAGCAGAATCAACAGCTTATAGACTTGCTAAACACGATAAGAAGAGATTCCCTGACATCATTACTGCTTCTGATGGTGATGCTACTCCATATTATACTAATAGTTCTCATTTACCTGTTGGTTATACAGATGACATCTTCAAAGCTTTAGATGTTCAAGATGAATTACAAACACTTTATACATCAGGAACTGTTTTCCATACATTCTTAGGTCAAAAGCTTCCTGATTGGAAGTCTTGTGCTAAATTAGTTAGAAAGATCGCTGAAAACTACAAGCTTCCTTATTATACAATGTCTCCAACATATTCAGTATGTTCTAAACATGGTTACATTGAAGGCGAAGTTTATATTTGCCCTGAATGCGGAAGAAAGACTGAAGTATATAGTAGAATAACTGGTTACTATCGTCCTGTTCAAAACTGGAATGATGGAAAGACTGAAGAATTCAAGAGTAGACGCACATATATAATTGAAACTTCAAAGATGAAGAGAAAAACACATGAAGATGAAGCTTTAGAATGTGCACAACCAGAAGCAAAGGAAATGTCAGATAAGTTGTTATTATTTACTACTCCTACATGTCCTAATTGCAAAATGGCTAAAGCAATGTTAAAGAATGCAAATATTGATTATGTATCAATAGATGCAGAAGAAAACAAAGATACAACTTTAAAATTCGGTATTAAAAAAGCACCAACATTATTAGTTCCAACTGAAAATGGTTATGAATATTTTGATAATGCTAGTGAAATTAAGAGATATATCGAAAGTAGAAAATAAAAAAGAGATTAAATTATGTATGATATCCTAATTATAGGTGCAGGAGCAGCAGGTATGACTGCTGCTCTTAATGCACTAAGAAACAATAAAACTGTATTAGTAATAGAAAAAGAAACAATCGGTGGACAAATTGCCTCTTCACCAAAAGTAGAAAACCTTCCATCAATCAAAGAAATCTCTGGTGTAGATTTTTCAAGTCAACTATATGATCAAATAGAAGCATTAGGATGTGAATTTGATTTTGATGAAGTTAAATCAATTGAAAAAATCGATGAAGGCCACTTCAAAATAATATCTGAATACAATGAATATGAAGCTAAATCAGTTATCATTGCAAGTGGAGTTAAACATCGTCATCTAAATGCTATCAATCATGATTTATTAGATGGTAGAGGCATATCTTATTGTGCAGTATGTGATGGTGCCTTTTACAAAGATGAAATCGTCAGCGTAATCGGAGATGCTAATACTGCTTTACAATATGCACTTCTTCTCGCTAACACATCTCTTAAGGTATATTTATGTTGTCTTTTCGATAAATTATTTGCTGATAAAATCTTAATTAATCGTGTAATAAAAAATCCAAGAATTGAAATAACTTATAATATTTCTCTTCTTGAATATTTAAAAGATGACAATAATAAACTTAAAGGTTTAAGGTTTGAAGATACTAAAACTAAAAAAGAAATAATCTTTGATTGCAAAGGCTGTTTTGTTGCAATAGGACAAATCCCTGACAATGAAAAATTCTCTAATTTAGTAGACTTAGAAAAAGGTTTTATCAAAACTAATGAATTGTGTGAGACAAAAACAAAAGGCTTATATGCTATTGGTGATTGTAGAGTTAAAACGCTTAGACAGGTTTCTACTGCTGTAGCTGATGGCGCTATTGCTGCCTTTTATGCAATTAATTATGTTGATTCTTTATAAAAAAGAATGTGACTTGTATCAAAAATAGATACAAGCCACTTTTTTTATTTAAATAAATGTCCTTCTATAACTTTCACAATTTTTTCTAAATTAACTTTATCATTATCAGAGAATCTATAAAAAGATGGACTATCAATATCCAAAACACCATAAATATCATTACCATTATAAATTGGAATAACAATTTCAGATTTAGATCTTGCATCACAAGCAATATGACCATCAAACATCAAGACATTACCAACAACTAATGTCTTACCTAGTTCTACACTTCTAAAGCAAACACCACGACCACGTTTTAAAACTGTACATGCAGGTTCACCCATAAATGGTCCTAACAATAATTCATCATTTTTATATAAATAAAAACCTAACCAATTAATATTATCTATATTATGATAAAGCAAACTTGCTGTGTTTGCTAAAACGGAAATATCAAAATTAACATCATTATTCAAACTATCAACATTAGTTATTAATTCTTTATATTTATCTACTTTATAACCAAATACTTTTGCTAAATTAGAATTCTTATAATCACTATCTAAGCTTACATCGCTATAGATATAAATATCATAATATTTAGTAAATACTTTTTCTATTTTCTCTTTAATAGCATCATTTACTTCATCTACTTCAATCTCACATGTAAAGAATTCAGTTTTTAAATTTAAATATTCATCAAATTCAAATTTTAATACTTTATTTTCATTCTTCTTATCAATTTGAACTTCATCAATAAATCTATTCTTTAAAACGAAACTTTCAATATTATCTTCTTTAATTAAATCATTAAAAACTAATTCACTTATCTCTTTTTCGTATTCTTTTCTAGAATAGAGAACAGATTTAGTCTTTAATGTTGCAACGTATTTCACATTATTACTAATTATCTTTCTAACTCTAATTGTATGAATAGATTGGAAATTTAAATCATCAAATATATTGCTTAAAATAAAAACAACTTCTTTATTACGTTTCAAATAATATTGACTAATATTAATTGGATTATTTAATTTATCAGGTAATATATTAATTCTATATTTTAATTCAGTTTCAACAGCCATTTTAATAACCTCTTAAATATACATTATCTACATATTCACTTAATATGTCTTTATATTTATTAGCTTCTTCTAAACTAATTTCATGAAACCCACCTTTTATGCAGGTACCATGATCAACAAATTTTTGTAAATAAAGTTTCTTTGCTCCTTTTACAAGCTTTCCCATTTTTTTGATATTTTCTTCATCATGAAATTCTTTAATTAAAGTAGTTCTAAATTCATAATCAATCACATCGCTCTTTAAATAATCGATAGTTTCTTGAATCTTGTTAAAATCAAAAGATTCAACACCTATTGTCTCATTATATCTTTCTTTTGAATTCTTAATATCCATAGCAACATAATCAATTAATTTTTCTTCAACTAATTCTCTTAACAATTTTAAATTAGAACCATTAGTATCAAATTTAATAAAATATCCGATTTCCTTTATCTGTTTTAATTTTTCCTTTAATCCTTCCATTAATGTTGGTTCACCACCACTAATGACAACAGCATCTAGCATCTTCTTTCTTAATTTAAGATAATCTAAGATTTCGTCAAAATCAAAATAAGGATATCTTTTATAATCAATAACTAAAGCAGAATTATGACAATATGGACATCGAAAATTACATCCTCCAGTAAATAAGGATGCGCATAAAAAATCATTTAAATCAACTAAAGATAATTTTTCAAATCCATAAAATTCTTTACTCATAAAAGCCTCTTTATTATTTTTATAAAACTGGCAATAATAACATTGCCAGTTTCATATTATTATTTATTGATAAAATAATTCTTAATTTCTTCTACTTTATCTACTTTTTCCCAACTAAATTCATCTTCACCGAAGTGACCATAATTTGTTGTTCTAGCATAGATTGGAGTTCTTAATTTCAAATGCTTAATTAATCCACCTGGAGTAAGTGGGAAGATAGCTCTAACCATTTTAATTAATTCATTATCACTATATTTACTTGTACCAAATGAATCTACTCTAACTGAAGTAGGTTCAGCAACGCCAATAGCATAACTAACTTGTACTTCAACACGTGAAGCAATGCCACTTGCAACTATATTTTTTGCAATATATCTCATCATATAACAAGCACTACGGTCAACCTTTGAAGGATCCTTTCCAGAGAAAGCACCACCACCATGATGAGCAATTCCACCATATGTATCAACAATAATCTTTCTTCCAGTCAAACCGCTATCACCTACTGGTCCACCAATACAAAATCTACCAGTAGGATTGATAAGATATGTAGTCTTTTCATCTATCAATTCTTTAGGAATTACATATTCAATTACATTTTTAATAATGTAATCTTTTAAAAATTCCATATCTACATCTTCTGTGTGTTGAGTTGATAATACAACATTATCTACTCTTTCCATTTTTCCATTTTTATATTCAATTGTAACTTGTGCTTTTCCATCAGGACGTAAGAATTTAGCACCATTCTTTCTAAGTTGAGCAAGTCTATGTGTTAAATCATGAGCAAATCTAATAGTTGCAGGCATTAATTCCTTTGTTTCTGTACATGCATAACCAAACATCATACCTTGGTCGCCTGCACCTTTATCATCCCCAACACCTAAATTAATATCTGGAGATTGACCAATCAATCTAACTTGAATAGGAATAGTATTACCATTAAATCCTAATTCATCATTATCATAGCCAACATCGCATATTACTTTTCTAGCTATTTTTTCTGGATCAACTTTTTCAAAATTATTACAAGTTATTTCACCAAAAATAACAACAGCATCAGCACAAGCTATTACTTCACAAGCAACATGAGCTTTTTCATCAACAGATAAATAAGCATCCAAAATTGAATCAGCTATTTTATCACATAATTTATCTGGATGTCCTTCAGTTACTGACTCAGATGTAAATAATATTGAGTCATCTTTAATTAAATTTTTTAATTCTTTTGATTTTTCAAGTTTTTGTTCTTTCATTTTTTATTCCTTCTACAAATGCTTTTTCTTATTATAAAAAATTATATTTTATAATTATTATTTATAATTATTATTATTTATAATTTTTTTATAAGAATATATTTAGTTTTTTTAAGTTAAACTATAAAACTTTTTATCTAGATTTCTTTCTAGATTTATTAGCTTTTGAATCTTTGCTTCTTTTGTCGCTACTATTTTTAGATGTTTTTCTACTTCCACCTATATTTCCACTCTTCATCTTAGCTTCTTCTAACACAATACGTTTAGTACCTAATTTAACTTTGTTGAAGGAATATAAGACAACATCAATTTTCTTCTTTGATACTTCAAAGAAAGAAAAATCATCATGCATCTCAGTATTATTAATATCATCTCTTCTTATTCCACTTTTACTACTAACAAGATTTAATAAATCTTTAATAGTAAAGCCATCTCTTTTACCAATATTAATAAATACTCTAATGTCACCACTCTTTGTCTTTGCTTTTCCTTCATCAACTTTCACATTCTCAATTTCTTTAAGTTCATTAAGTTGCATTAGAATTAGACCATTAATAACTTCATAAGGATTAAGTGATTTAGATACAATACTATTATATATTTCATCATTCACAATCTTATAATTCTTTGCTAAAGTGTTTGTTTGCATGCTTGTTTGTTTGTCACTTAAATTATTTAAACTAAGTTCACATGCTTTATTAATGATACGATCAATTCTAATTTTTAAAACTCTATTTAAATTTGGAACATCTAATTTAGTAATTGTTGCTTTAGAATAAGCCATTATGCTACGTAAACGATATCTTTCATCAGGTGTAACTAAAGTAATAGACATACCATCTTTTTTAGCTCTACCAGTTCTACCAACACGATGTACATAATATTCTTCATCTTCAGGAACATCATAATTAATGACAACATCAACATCGTTAATATCAAGACCACGAGCAGCAACATCACTAGCAACTAAGATGTTAACAAGGCCATCTTTAAATCTAGCCATTGTTCTATCTCTTTGCATTTGCTTCATGTCACCATGCAACCCTTCAACAACGTATCCTCTTTGCATTAAGCCAGATGTAACTTCATCAACTGCTTTTTTAGTATTACAAAAGACCATCACAATTTGAAAATTATTAACATCAATTAGTCGAGACATTAATTCAATTTTATCTTGTTCTTTAATTAAACAATAATATTGTTTAACTGTATCAACTGTAATTGTGTCAAGAGTTGTCTTGATATTAATTGGATTATTTAAATATTCTTCACAAATTCTCTTAATTTCATCAGAGAAAGTCGCTGAAAAGAGCATTGTATTATGTGGTGAAGAAATTCTATCCAAGATATTATCAATATCTTCTCTAAATCCCATATTAAGCATTTCATCAGCTTCATCTAATACAACCCATTTAACACAATCTATTTTAATAGTCTTTCTATCTAAATGATCAATCAATCTTCCTGGAGTAGAAACAATAATTTGAGGTTTTTTCTTCAATTCACGAATTTGCTTTTCAATATCTTCGCCACCATAAATACTAACAACTTTTATTCCTTCCATGTATTTAGCATAATTCTTAAAATCATTAGTAATTTGGTTAGCTAATTCTCTTGTTGGAGCAACAATTAAAGCTTGAACGTGATTATCACTTTCTTTAATATTATTTAAAATAGGAAGTCCAAAAGCACAAGTCTTTCCTGTTCCTGTTGGTGCTTGTGCAATTAAATCACAAGACCTAAGAGCAACTGGAATAACTCTTTCTTGAATATCTGTTGGGCTAGTAAAACCCAAAGCTTCTACTGCTTTAATTAGACGCTCATTAATAGCAAATTCATTAAATTTCATAATACCTCACATAAATTATAACCAACTATATGCTTGATTCAAACGCTTAATAGATTCTTCTTTTCCAAGAATATCCATTAATTCAACACTTCCACCAGGAGTAACCATAACTCCACTTAAAGCAATTCTCATAACAGTGTAAACTGCACCACTCTTAATTTCTAATTTATTAGCAAGTTCTACAGTTAATTCATGTAAATGATCCATACTCCAATCGCTACTTGCACTAAATGTATCAATACATTCTTTTAATATCGGTTTTGCAATTTCACTATTAAGCTTAAATTTCTTATTATTATATAATTCTTTATCAATTTCTTTGAATTCAGTAATAAAAGCTACTTTTTCACTTATTTCACTAAATATTTCAATTCTTGATTGAAGTAAACGACCAAATTTTTCATAATCATATAAGCCCTTAATTGGTGATGCATCAAAGAATGGTGTAGCATATTTCATGAATGTATCAAAATCTAATTCTTTAATATATTCACCATTTAACCACTTCATTTTTGCTTGATCAAAAATAGAACTAGATTTACTTAAACCAGAAATACTAAAATTCTCAATCAATTCTTCCATAGAGAATTTCTCTTGTTCACCCTTTGGACTCCATCCAAGTAAAGCAATATAATTAATTATAGCCTCTGGAAGATAACCTTTCTTCACAAAATCATCAAAATTAGCATCTCCATATCTCTTAGATAATTTTCTTGTTTCATCCTTCATGATAGGAGTTAGATGAATATATACAGGATGTTCCCAACCAAATGCATCATAAAGCAAATTATATTTAGGTGTACTACTTAAATATTCATTGCCCCTCATAACATAAGTAATATTCATTAAATGATCATCAACAACATTAGCAAAATTATAAGTTGGAAGTCCATCAGACTTAATTAGAATTTGATCTTCTAATTCATTATTAGGTATAGTTACATGACCAAATACTAAATCATCAAAAGAACTAAAACCTTCAGTTGGCATATTTTGTCTAATGACAAATTTATCGCCTCTTTCAAGTCTCATTTTCACTTCTTCTTTAGGTAAATATAAGCAATGCTTATCATATCTTGCAATACCATTTTCATTTTTCAATGATTCAAGTCTTTCTTTATCACAGAAACAATAATAAGCAGCACCTTTTTCAATAAGTTTCAAAGCCCAATACATATATATTTCTTTTCTTTGGGTTTGAACATATGGTCCATAAGGTCCACCTTCATTAGGACCTTCATCAACCTTAATTCCAGATTCCTTTAAAGTACTATATATAATTTCAACTGCACCTTCCACATAACGCTCTAAATCAGTGTCTTCAATTCTCAAAATAAAATCACCTTTATTTTGTTTTGCATATAGATATGCATATAAAGCAGAACGTAAATTTCCAACATGTAAAAAACCAGTTGGAGATGGAGCAAATCTTGTTCTAACTACATTTTTATTAAATTTTATATCATTCATAATGAAACTCCTATTCATTTAATTTTACATATTTAATTATAAAACGCCAACAAAGTGGCGTTTATATATTTTAAAAAACAATAATAAATATTTATATTTCTATTTATTAACAACGTTCTTTGTCATCTTATAATATACAGAACGTTTGTTTTCTAATAATTCATCAGTCTTTCCATATTCTAATACTTTACCATTACTCAATAATAAAATCTTGTCACATTTATTAGCGATAGCAATTTTTGATGTTGCAACAATCAAGATCTTATTCTTTAATTTCAAGAATTCATCAATAATCTTATTTTCACTTTGATTATCAAGTTTAGATGTAGCATCATCTAAAATGATGATTGGTGAATCTTTATAAATTGCATTAGCAAGGACAATCTTTTGATGATCTGCTTCAGTCAAATTTGGATGATTGATATTTTCTTGATCACGATCAGGTAAGCTCAATAACAATTCTTTTAAATAGCATTTATTTAAAGCTTCATTATATTTATATTCATCCAACTTAAATGGATAAATAATATTATTTTCGATTGTACCATCTAAAGGATTAATATCTTGAGGAACATAAGTAACAATATCTCTTAAATAATAAGTATTAACCTTCATCAAATCACAATTATTAATTGTGATTGAGCCTGATGTAGGACGATTAATCTTAATACAGAGGTCAGCAATTGTCGTTTTCCCACAATTACCTAAACCTAAAATTGCTAATCTTTCACCTTTTTTGACTTCAAAATCAACATTAAATACATCTTGAACATTTTTTTTCTTAGATTCATAACTAACATTAGAAAATTTAAGTCCATATATTTCTTCAAACGAATTAATTGATTCACTTCTATTTTCTAATTTCATACTTAATAAATTATCAAGTTTTTCATAAGTTTGTTCAATATGTTGTTTATCTAAAAATGGTGGGATACAATTTCTTAAGCTATAATAAAATAATGAAACAGTAGCAACAGAACCAACGATAATGCCATAAGACATTGCATCATTATAAAAATATGTATAAGCTGCAATTGATAAAATAATAATTATTGCAATTGCATAACTGGCAATATAAGGCATTGAAATTGCTTGATTAGTGAATGTATCAACCTTACGTAAATTCTTCTCAACATTTTGAGAAATATTACGATAATTATTCTCTTCACTTGCTATTCCATTTCTAATCTTAATACTTTTTACATTCTCTAATGTATAATCTAAGCATTCATTCTCTTTATTTTGTAATTCATCATAACTTGCAATTACTTTATTCTTATGCTTTTCAATTGCACTACTAACGAAATAAAGTACAGGAATACTAACAATACAAACCGAACCAACTTTAGGATCAAAAGCAAAAGCAGCAATTAAAGAAATAAATGATAATAAAGTATAATATAATAATTTAAATAAATGACTACCAAAATATTGATGACCTATTCTTCTACAATCTTCATCAATAATACTCTTTAATTCTTTATTATCATGACTTAATACTTCATTTAAATCACTTTTTAAAATTGTACCATAAATTGTTTCTTTCAATTCATTAGTTAATTTATCACCAAAAGAATCACATGCATGAACCCTTAAATATTTAAAGACAACAGCACCAACAACACTAACACTTAATATTACTACTGTTAAAATCATGTAGAAATTTTGTTGATCTAAGGCTGCACGTGTTGTTTGATTAGCAAGTGTAGTAAAATTATCCATAGATGAATCTAGAATTTTAAATCTAGAAAATAATAATCCAACACAAATTGGGATTGCAATCGAGAAAACTATGTTAAAAAAGAAAGTAATAATCACTGAAAAAACTAATTTAATATTATTAGTCGCAAATTGTTTAACAATGCTTTTAACCTTCATTTTAATCCACCTTTATATCATCCATTTTACCACAAATCGCATTATAATTCAATCAATAATTTAATTAAAGTGATGCCATTTCAAACGTTTACTTTATCTTCTCTTTCTCTATTTTTGACAATTCAATCAAGCTATGATAAAATCTTAATATAATAATAATTATTATAATTATTATTAATGTAATTAATTATTAATGTAATTACTTAATAAGTTTTTTGATAAGGAAAAGAATATGAAAATAGCAGTATATCCTGGTTCATTTGATCCAGTATCAAATGGACATTTAGACATAATTCAAAGAGCAGCAAAGATATTTGATAAAGTATATGTTGTTGTATCTGTAAATACCAAGAAAAAATCCACTTTCACAATTGAAGAAAAAGTAGGAATGTTAAAGAAAGTAACAAAAGACATTGATAATGTCGTCGTTGAAGCGAGTCAAGACTTATTATTAAATTATGCAAAAAGCAAAGATGCATGTGTAATTATAAGAGGCTTACGTAATTTTAATGATTATCAAGATGAAATCACTTTATTCCAATTCAATCGTTCAATTGCTCCTACAATTGATACAATGTTACTTTTCCCTTCTCAAGATAATCTATTCTTATCTTCATCTTCAATTAAAGAATTAGTTACATTTAATGCTGATATTAGTTCATATGTTCCAAAAGAATTATGCGAATATATCACTAAAGTATTAAAAGAAAGACTATAATAATTAAAAAGTATATAATAATTCAAAAAGTAGCCAAACTATCACATTTGGCTACTTTTAATTTTATCGAATCAAAGCATAGACAGTTATGTCTTCTTTCAAATCTTTTAATTCTTTTACTTCTTTTTGATATTCTTCATCTAAATACCAACCAACAAATCCTTTTACATCGATAGTTGGAAGTACATAATCTTTATCTACTTCTACTTCTTTAATTAATTTATTATCAACAGAAGGAATATTATCTAATGCAAATTTAACTCTTAATGATTTAAACCAAGGATATTTAGATTGTAACGTTGTTGAAGTGAAATAGAAAAACTTTAATGTATCTACTAATGAATCCCATGCACGATAATAGAAATCATAAGTATCAACTGGACCAAAGCAATCACATCCTTCATCCTTTCTCCAAAATCTAAAGAATTCAGGTAAGAATTCCACGAATTCTTTATATTTTCCTTGTTTATAAACGTAACCAATGAAGGTAGTAGATGGTTGATCTAATACACCTCTACCTGCATTTGGAGTTAAATAATAAGGATTTAATGTATCTCCAGGACCATATAAATCAGATTTTCCTAGTGCAGTCCAATCACCACAAAATGAAATAAAATCATTTTTATCTTTTACTCCAACTGAATTAAAATCAAAATCAGTATTGTTCTTTATAAAATCATAATAATCACCAAAGAATTTAATTCTTAAATCATCTTTGGATGAAAACAAATTATAACCATAATCAAATTTAACTTTTGCCATATTTTCCTCCTTATTACTATATTTGTTTACCAGCAAATTGAGTCATATATAAATCATAATAACGACCCTTTTGCTCTAATAATTCATAATGATTTCCTTTTTCAACGATCTTTCCTTTATCAATTACAACAATGACATCAGCATCTTGGATTGTTGAAAGACGATGAGCAATAATAAGACTAGTTCTATTCTTCATCAAATTAGACATAGCATCTTGAATATTCTTTTCAGTTCTTGTGTCAACTGATGAGGTAGCTTCATCAAGAATCAAGATTTTAGGATCTGCTAGAATTGCCCGAGCAATTGATAATAATTGTCTTTGACCTTGACTCAAATTACTACCACCTTCACTCAATACAGTATCGTATCTATTTGGTAATTTCTTTACAAAGAAATTAGCATTACTCAAGATACTTGCTTGTTTGATTTCATCAAATGTAGCATCTTGTTTACCATATTTTACATTATTACCGATAGTATCTTTAAATAAAACAGTATCTTGTAAAACTATCGCAATTGTATCTCTTAATTCCTTCTTTTCAATATCATTAATATTAACTCCGTCAATTAAGATTTCACCACTATTAACATCATAGAATCTCATAAGTAGATTAACAACAGTTGTTTTACCACTACCAGTAGCACCAACAAGAGCAATCTTTTGTCCTTTTTTAACATCCAAAGTAAAATCAGTTAATACTTGATGACCTTCAACATAGCTGAAATTAACATGATTAAAGCTAATATTTCCTTCAAAACTATCTTCATCAATTATCATCTTACCTTCATCTACTTCATTATCAGCATCCATGATTTCAAATACTCTTTCAACTCCAGCCATAGCATTAAAGATTTGACCTAACAATTGAGCAATTTCATTGATTGGTCTTGTGAATTGTTTACTAGAGTTTAGGAATAAAGCAATAGTACCAATTCCAATTGTAAGATTAAATGGATGAGCTAAAGCAATATAAGCACCAACAAATGCAATCAATACATAGCATGTATTGCTAATAAAATTCATAATAGGTCCCATAGAACCAGCCCAAACATCAGCAACAATGCTGACCTTTGTTAACTTATGACTAATATCAGCAAATTCTTCTTCAACATCTTCTTCTTTATTATAAGCAACAACAGTCTTATATCCTGTAATCATCTCTTCAACATGGCCATTTAAATTACCAAGTAAAGAAGCTTTATTCTTATAATATCTTCTCATTTTACCAGTTAATATCTTACTAGCAAAAATAGTTAAACCAATTGTAAGTAAACATACTAATGTTAGTAACCAACTATAATAGAACATTATAGTAAGGAAACCAACCATAGTAAGAATACCTGAAATTAATGATGCAATTGATTGAGAAATTGTATTACTTACATTTTCAACATCATTTGTCATTCTACTCATTAAATCACCATGTGAATGAGTATCTAAGAATTTGATTGGTAATTTTACAAATTTACCAAACAAATCAGTTCTTAACTTATAAACAGTCTTTTGTGATAACTTAGCACTAAATCTTGATTGGAAATAAGTAAGAAGTGATGATAAAAGATAAACAGCACCAAGTACAATAATTAGTTTAAGCACACTATCATAAACTAAACTCAAATCAATCTTAAATCCATTTTCATCAAAGAATGGACTAGTTTGAATATTTGTTAGATTATTAATAATTTCACTTTGAATAACTGGTGCAAATAAATGACAAAGGGTTGTTAAAACGGAAACAATAATTAAAGCAATAAACAAACCTTTATTATAACCAATATATTTAACTAATCTTTTGAATGAACCTTTAATGTCTTTAGGTTTTTCAATAGGCATAGCACCTCTCGGTCCTCTAGGACCAGGTCCTACTCTTCTTGGTTCGGATGATCTATTATTTTCTGCCATAATTATTCACCATCCTTTTTAAGTTGAGAATTATAAATATCAATATATGTATTACAATTCTTCATCAAGTTTTCATGAGAATCCATTGCTTCAATTGTTCCTTCATTTAGAACAATAATCTTATCAGCATTCTTAACACTAGCAATACGTTGTGCAACAATAATTATTGTTGTATCTTTCATTTTATCATTTAATTCCTTATAAAGTTCTGCTTCAGTTGATAAATCTAGAGCTGAAGTAGCATCATCAAAGATTAATATTTCTGGTTTTTTCACAATTGCTCTAGCAATAGAAATTCTTTGCTTTTGACCACCAGACAAGCTTGCACCTTTTTCAGCAACAACACCATCATAACCATCAGGAAGTGACAAAATAAAATCATTAGCTTGTGCTATCTTACTAGCATAAACAACATCATCATGAGTTGCCTTACTATCTCCCCATTTAATATTTTCTTCAATAGAATAAGAATATAATTCACTCTTTTGAAGTGCAACACTAATTCTATTTCTTAGTGCATTTAAATCCCATTCTTTTACATCTACACCATCAACTAAAACACTACCTTCAGTAACATCATAAAATCTAGTTATTAAGTTAATCAAGGTTGTCTTTCCACAGCCAGTTGAACCTAAAATACCAATACGTTCACCTTTATTAATGGCAAAATTAATATTTGAAAGTACATTTTCAGCATCATTATTATATTTAAATCCAACATTTTTAAATTCAACAAGTCCATTATTTTCATCATCACCTGTATATGAACCACTATTAACAACTGGATTTGAATCAAGTACTGCATTTAATCTCTTAATTGATGCAATACCTCTTACAACAGTTAAGAACATAATTGCTAGCATCATAAATCCCATTAAAATAGTAGTAATGAAAGTAATAGCAGACATAACAGAACCAACTGTTAATCCATCAGCAATACCACCAACAAAATTATTGTTAATCTCTACTCCACCAATATAAATAACAGCAACTAAAGCACTAGATAAGAATATACTCATGATAGGATTAACAAAAGAAATAGTCTTAAATACCTTCCAGTTAATATCATATAAATTTTGATTAGCTTTTCTAAATCTTTCAGCTTCAAAATCTTCTTTTACATAAGCTTTTACCACTCTAGCACCAGTAACATTCTCTTGAACAACTGCATTAACATCATCAATTCTTTCTTGAATAATTGAGAAATTAGGACTTAATTTCTTCAAGAATAAAATAATAACAACAATTTCAATTGGTAAAGCAATTAATAAAATAATACCAAATTCAATCTTTATACCAAGTAACATAAATATACCAATAGCGAATTGCATTAAACTTCTAACAACAATTCTCATTGACATAGCAGCCATATTTTGTACTTGTGTAATATCATTAGTCATTCTTGTAACTAAAGATCCAGTTGTAAATTCATCTGTTTGTTCAAAAGATAAATTCATTGTATGCTTAAATACATCTTTTCTTAAATCATTGCCATAATTATAAGCAGCAATATTAGTGAATACTCCAGATAGGATTCCACAAATACCACCAAAAAGTACAAGCAATATCATCATGATTCCACAGTTTAATATAATATTTAATTGAACTGATTCTAAATTAAAAATACCATGATTAAGATAATTAAGTAAAAAATTACTATATGTAGGTTCTAATGCTTCTCTATTAAATTCATAATTGATTCCATAGTCAACAATTATAGCCATTAATTTTGGTTGAACCAAATCCATCAATACTTCAAACACCATCATAATTGGTGCAAGAACAGCACATAACCAATATTTCTTTAAATATTTAAATATTCTCATATCTTTTCAAACTTTTTTCTTATTTCTTCTTGCAACTTCTGTAAAGCTAAAGAAACAACTTTCCTTTCTTCTTCCGTTAAAACACTCTCGATTTCAATTTCATTCTTTCTCACAAATTCAATATTTTTTCGACAAGTCTCTTCACCTAATTTTGTGAATTTAATATTAACATTTCTTGCATCATTTTCATCAATTTCACGAACAATCAACCCACTATTTTCCATATTTTTAAGCATAGAAGAAATAGTTGGTGGTTTTAGATTAGTTATTTTAACTAAATCAACAGCTGTCACTTGACCAAATAATGAAATAGCAAACATAATACGATGATAAGTGGAATTAATACCATTAACATCTCCACTTCTCTTCAAATAATCTTTGAATAATTTTGCTGTATCATGAACTTCACCAAGCAAATTTTTCTTATCTTTAATTAATCGATCATTTAATGGTTCTTTTTCCATTAATGTACCTCCCAATCAGTTAGTTTTAAAACTAATTAGATTATACTCTAATTTCTTCTCCTTTTCAATAATAATCGGCATAAAGCATTTTCAAAAATAATACTGTTTTAATGTGACAAAAAAGGATAGTAGAGAAAATATTTAAATTAAATCTTGAAAAAAAATATATGTCGTGGTAAAATCCTATATGTTAGTTTATCAAAATCATTTATCAAGAGATAGGGGATAAAAAATGAACGAAAAAATCATTGGAGTTACACCAAGATTCTACGTTGAAGGAACTACCTTAAAACAAGCTTGCAATGATAATTATTTAAGAGCAATGCAAAATTTAGGTTTTACTCCTTTAATTCTTCCAATGGGCATTAAGCGTGATGATATATTATTAGAATTATGCGATGGCTTCCTAATCACAGGTGGAACTGATATTTTACCAAAGTTCTTTGGTCAAGAAAATAATGGTTCAGATGATGACGGAAATGAAGAAATGGACTTAACAGATCAAGTTGTTGTAGATTATGCTGTAAAAAGCGAAAAACCACTTCTTGGTATTTGTAGAGGCCATCAATCAGTAAATGTCTTTATGGGTGGAACACTAATACAAGATATTGGTAATAGTCATCGTAATACAAGGCATGATGTAAAAATCGTGAAAAACAGACTTCTAGATTTTCCAGAAGTAATAAACGTTAATAGTTATCATCATCAAGTTGTTGATAAAATTCCTAAGGAATTAATACCAATTGCTTGGAGTGAAGAAGGCTATTGTGAAGCTTTAATTCACACTTCTTTACCAATCATGTCTTTCCAATGGCATCCAGAAAGAATGCTAGATGAAGATACTGGAAAACTAATATTTGCTACATTTAAGAAGTTAGTAGAAGAAAATAGCATATAATTAATTTCAAAATTAATTTGAGGTTGATTATATGCTTTTTTAATAAAGCAAAAATAAGAATTCTTTATTATTATTGAAAAACATTATTAATTTAATTAAAACTAGAAAACAAAAACAGTAAGAGATAATCTAATAACATCTTAAAACTATTTAAAGTATTAATCACAAATAATAAGAATATATATTGACTATTTCAAAATAATGTATTACAATGTATTACGTAGAGGTGAATAAAATGGTTATATCAATAAGAATGACAGACGAAGAAAGAAAATTAGCTGAATCATATGCAAAATTAAAAGGTACCACATTAAGTGATTCTATTAAAAAAGCATATTTCGAAAAAATCGAAGATGAATATGATATTGCTTTAGCAAAAGAAGCATTAAAAGAATATGAGAAAGATCCTAAAACATATTCACTTGATGAAATGAAAGAATTATTAGAATTATGAAATATCATGTTAAATTTACAGATTCAGTTTACAAAGCATTATCAAAATTAGATAAATATACTGCAAAGATGTTAATTAACTGGATATCTGATAAACTAGATGGGACAGAAAACCCTAGAACTTATGGAAAGGCCCTATCAGCAAACCTAGTAGGTTTATGGCAATATCGGGTTGGTGATTATCGGATTATAACAAAAATCGAAGATGATAAATTAATAATATTGATTATTGCTATAGGACATAGAAAAGAAAAATATAATAAATGATTGATGTTTTATGTAAAAATCTCTTTAGATATAATAACAAGTTTATAAAAATGGATATTCCTTTTATATCTTTAAGAATGATAAAGTAATATTTAAAATGAAAATACTTCTAGGTTTTAAATCTAGAAGTATTTTTTTTATTAATCATAGAAACAGCTTCCACCAATAAATTCTCTTAATAAAGAATTACATGGAACATATTTATCATCAATACTACCAATAAATGATAACATTGTGATTAAATTCTTAACTCCAGTATAATAAGGACTAGACTTTTTAACTGTAGCAAGTGCAGGTAAAGCATATTTCTTCATTACCATTATTTCATAAGTTAATTCAGTATTGAATGTATAATCAGTTTCATCTTGATAAGGATAAATCCATTTGAATTCACCTCTTCTTACATTACTCCACAATGCAAGAGTATTTTCAGGTGAAGACCCACGATATAACTTATCTCTAACAATACGACGTAATAATCTAATATCAGTTGCTGAAATAGGACTATGATTATCAAAATTCAATACAGCCAAAGGACTAATGAATATTTTAAATTTATTTTCTCTTGGGATTGAGCTAGTTAATGCTTCGTTTAACCCATGAATACCTTCAATTAAAATAGGTTGTCCTTTTTCTAATTTTACTGGTTCTTTAAAGCTATAAGTACCTGTATTAAAATCAAATTGAGATAAACGTACTTCTTCACCATCAATTAATCTCTTAATATGATCCTTAAACATTTCTACATTAAGTGCATCTAAATGTTCAAAATCAGGGTCACCATATTCATCTAATGGATAATCACCTCTATTTTTATAATAATCATCAATAGAAATCATAAAAGGATTAATACCCTTAGTCATTAATTCTATTCTCAATCTATTACAGAATGTGGTTTTACCACTACTTGAAGGCCCAGCAATTGCGATTAACTTGATTGTGTCTTTCTTACTTGCAATAAGTTCTCCAATTTCAGCAAGGCAATTATTATGCTTAGTTTCAGCCATATTAACAAAATTAATAACACCTTCCTTAGTTTCAATAAGCTCATTCATATCTACTAAGTTTCTAATACCAAGCATTCTTGTCCATCTATTTTGATTTATAATCATATTACGAAAAGCTTCACAATCTTCAAATTCAGGAATCAATCCTTTTTCCTCAAATCTAGGATATTGAACATAGAAACCAGGATTATAATTTCTAATTTCATAATTCTTAATGTAACCAGTACTTGGTAACATCATAGAAAACATATAATTATAATATCCATCACATTCATATGCTTTAACTGTCTCATTACCAAATTTTTGAAGAAAAGCAACCTTTTCAAAATAATTTTGATTACGATAATGCTCGATTAATTCTTCTTTCATTATTCTCTTCTTTATAATAGGTAAATCAAGACTAATGATTTCTTTAACACGATTATTAATTTTAACTAAATCTTCTTCTGTTACTGTATAATGACGAACATGAAATTTAACTGTTCTTGAAACAAAATTAGAAACAATTATTTTCTTATTAGGGAATAATTCATATAAAGCTTTTAATATAATATATCTCAATGTAGATTCATAAATCTTAACAGCTTCAATATTAGTTTCGTCAACAAATTCTATAATAGAATCACTATATACATAAAAATCTAATTCTCTTATTTTACCATTAACTTTACAGGCTAAAGCTTTAAAGCCATTTTTTATAGCTAAATCTTTAACTCTAATAGGATATTCATATTCATATTTTTGACCATTTATAGTTACTGTATACATAACAAGCCTCCTTTATGTAAATAATTAATATTATAAATAATTAATACTATTAATAATTAATATTGTATTATGATTATATCTAAAAATTCAAAATATTAAAAGTATAAAAAACTTCTTTTAATTGAAATTTTAATATTCATTTAATATATCTATCAAAAATAGGTAAAGAAAAAAGATTTAGTATAGTCACCAAATCTTTATCTTCTATTATTTATAAAGTTTATATTTATGCTAAAGCCTTTTTAGCTACATCACAAAGACCTTTGAATGCAGCAGGATCGTTGATTGCAACTTCTGATAACATCTTTCTATTGATGTCAACATTAGCAAGTTTTAAACCATGCATTAATCTGCTGTATGATAAATCATTAAGTCTTGCACCAGCATTGATTCTAGCAATCCATAATCTACGGAATACTCTCTTTTTATTTCTACGATCTCTATAAGCATAAGATAATGATTTCATTACTTGTGCTTTTGCAGTTCTAAACAATGTATGTTTTGAGCCAAAATAACCTTTTGCTAATTTTAATACTCTCTTGTGTCTTCTTCTAGTAACGACACCACCCTTTGTACGTGGCATTTTTAATTCCTCCTTATTTTTTAAAATTTACTGTTTTTAAATTACTATTATTATTTTTTATAATTTATAATCTGAATAATTATCTAATTTGATCTAATTGTTGACTGATTCTCTTTAAATCAGGTGTCTTAACAATTTGAGCCTTTCTTAAATGACGAATTCTCTTTTGAGTCTTACCAGGTGCTAAATGACTACTACCTGGGCGCCATCTTTTGATCTTACCAGATCCAGTAACTTTAAAACGTTTCTTTGTACCACTATGTGTTCTCATTTTAGGCATAATAATCCACTCTCCTATCTTTTTAATTTTTATTATGTTTTATTTAGCTTTTTTCTTTGCTAACATTGCAGTTACATTCTTACCTTCTAAAACTGGTTTGCTTTCAACAACAGCAATATCTTGAAGTCTTTCAATGTAACGATTCATAACTTCAATGTTAGGATCTCCATAGTTAAGCATTCTTTCTCTTCTTACAAACTTCAAAGTAACTTTTAATTTATTACCTTGCTCTAAAAACTTAACACCAGCTTTTAATTTAGTTTCAAAATCATTATCACTAATAACTGGAGTTAATCTAACTTCCTTAACCAAAATAACTGTTTGGTTCTTCTTTGCAACTCTAGCTCTCTTTTGTTGTTCATAACGGAATTTTCTATAATCCATGAACTTACAAACTGGAACTTTGGCATTAGGAGCAACGCACACTAAATCATATCCAGCTTCTTCAGCAAGATCTAATGCTTCATCAAGGCTTTTTTCTCCTAATTGTTGACCATTTTCATCGATTACTAATACTACCTCAGCAGTAATGTTCTCATTAACTAAATTTTCGAATTTTGAATCTTGATTCTTATTTATATAAATTCACCTACCTTTATAAGTTATGAAGCAAAATAAAAATGTGAGCATAATACACCCACATATTTCAATTCATATTTCTTTACCTCATAACAAGGTATTAAATCCATATTTAATAGTCATTAAATAATTAGAATATGACATTTACCTACCGCCATTTTATTAAGCAATCAGGTGAGAAACGGGTGCTTCTTCTTTCCACTTCATAAATTACATAACGATTATACACTATTATACTAATCTTGTCAAGCAATAATTTTTTTATTTAATTAATATCCTTATTATAATAAATAAAAACCAAAATAAAGAAATATAAACATAATAAAAACAAATAATGAATATAGCCATAAAAAGGAAGTCCATATTCATTTACACTAGGAAAAGCAAAAAATAATATTTTTTCAATTTCACTACTACCTTCTAATTCACCAATAAATATACTTAATATAATAGTAGATAGAACAGTAAACATATTATTAACAACAACAATCAAGATTGAAGCAATCAATCCAAATATAATAGCCACAATGACAAGTGAAATATAGCCATTTATGTATTGAGCATCTAAAAAGAAACCATCACAAAATAATCCAATACCTGTAAAAGAAACAAAGGAAAAACAGGAGATAGCAAAGATTATAATAATGCAAGAAATAATTTTTGATGCAACTATTTTTAAACGGCTATATTTTAACATAATTAAAATATAAGATGCTTCTTCACATCTTTTAGAAAAACAATGAGAAAATAAATATATAGAAATAAAATTAATGATAATTCTAAAATAAATACTAGAATTATAAAAATATAAATATCGATTATAATAATCAGGATCACTTCCATCTAGACTCAAGATAACACTAATATAGATTAACGTAAGCAAAATTGAAGCAATTAAAAAAATAATTATTGTCAATTTACTCGCAATCAATCGAAGCTGAAATTTTATAAGCTGCATAAGCTACCTTCTTCAATTTTCACTAGCTTATAATATCTAAAATCACTAAAATCATTATAATGACTAATGATGATAATTGATTTTCCTCTTTTATTTTCATTATTAATCAATTCAAAAAAATCTTTTTTAGTATTATTATCTAATCCATTGATTGGTTCATCTAAAAGAATTAAATCCTTATCCAAGAGGAATGTTACAATTATATTTACCTTTTGTAACATTCCTTTTGATAATTCACTTAATTTTTTATTTTTATCTAGATTATATTTATCTAATAATAATTGTATAAAACAATTATCTATTCTTTTTTTATCAAGGCTTAAAATCATCTTTATATAATCAATAACTTTAATATTATATAATTTCATCAACCTTTCTGGCATATATGCTATTTTCTTTGTATTAATAGTAATTATTCCTTCATATTTCACTAAGCCTAATATTGATTTAATTAAGGTTGATTTTCCACAGCCATTATGGCCAACAACTAAATAGATTTTACCTCTTTCAAAATCAAATGAAGGAATATTTAGTACAAAGCCTTGATATTTCTTTTTATAATTTTTAATCGATATTATATTTATTTTATTATTTTGTTCATCAATTTGCTTTTTATTATTTATTTTCATATTCATAAAATATTAATTCATCTTCATTTACATTAAATATATAATCGAATAATAGCATCTTAGGAATATAATAATCTATTTCTTCACCATCAATTATAAAATGAACTTTAAAGCCAAAAGAACCAGGCAAAATATCTAATTCATTATCTTCATAAATAATAGGAATAACGAGATATTTAATATCATTTTTGAAAATTGTAATATTTGTATTATTATCAATAACATTAGGATAAGTATTATAATACATCTTTATGTCATCTTCTTTTAAATTTGCATCACTTTCTACTTCCATAACGGCATTTAATTTTTTGATATTTGCATCCAAGCAATCCACTTTATTAATTACAATATCTTTGTTACTAAAATTTCTTATTCCTAGCATTAATCCAGTAATTTTATCATCATGTATTATTTTGATGGATGCTAAAGATAAACTATCTAAAGATAGTTTATCTTCAGACAAATAATCTTTTGATAAACTATCTAAAGATAAATTATCTTTATATTTATAAAAAGAAAATGATCCAATTGAAAGAGTTGATATTATTCCATTAGAGAAAGTCATTTTAAGCTTAGCATCTTTTATTTCATCAATATAATTATCATCAAATTTAAAATCAAAAGTGAAATAATAATTATATTGATAATATTTATCATTAAATAAAATATATGAATATTCAGTTTCAATTATATCTTCTATTTTTAAATGATATATTGAATTATCTCCTTCAATTTCGCTATACACTATTTTATCTATATTTGTATAATAAGTCCTTTCTTGATTAACATAAAGCTTAATACAAAAGCTATCATTGTTTTTTTCACTCAAATAATCTTCATTAATTTCACTCATAATGTTATATGGTGTTTTTAATGTAGTTACTACAATGTTTTTAGGTTTATCTAAAGCAAGTATTACTATCATCATGGAAATAATGATGACGAAGGCAAAAGGTATCCCTACTTTCACAATAATTTTTTTATTCATTTACATTATCTCTTTTCTAAATAACAATATTTATAATATATTTTTACGCATCTTCTTCAATTAATTCACAGCATGCTGAAATGACATCTATCACTTCCCATGCTCCTTGTGAAGTTCTAATACCAAAGAAATAATTCTTCTTTATCCCATTTGAAATCTTACATTCCCCAACAATTCTCAAAGTCACTCTTTTTCCTGGATAGACAACAACTTTAAAATTAGTACTTTCACTGTTTTTAAGTGAAATCTCTTCACTGAAGGTTCCTGTAATTTCACCATTGATTGTCCTTTCTTTGTTTTTGCCTTTATAAGTGCCTTTAGCACTTATTGTACCTTTAACACTTATGCTAATTTCATTATAAGTTATAGTGCTATAATCATAGCTAAAAACAAAAGCATCTCTTGTTAAATTGGAACGAGAAAATAAAGTATTACTTACATATTTACCATCTTTATATAAATTAAGTGTAACTTCACTTTCACCAAAAAACTTTCTTTTAAGTCCATCAAGTAAACCATCTAAATATTCATCACTCATATTTATTAATAATTTAACACTACTATCAATTGGAGTGATTGACTTAAATTGATCATGACCAGTTTCTGTATAAGCATCAATCCCCTTATCATAAATCCTAGATTCCTTATTAACCCTTAAGAAAGGCGAAAGCATTGCAATAAAAAAAACTATTAAATATTTCATATATAATTACCTCCTATATATAAATATTTAACAGTTTATATTCATTATTTATTTTTTTATTTTTAATTATTTTTTTAAATAAATATTATTCTCTTTCATATAAGCTTCAATCTCATCAACTTCCTTAATGATATCTTTACTTAAATTAATGCAGCCATCTTTTGTAATTAAAACATCATCTTCTATTCTAACACCAATACCTTCTTCCTCAATATATATACCAGGTTCAACTGATGTTAGCATTCCTTCTTCAAATTTACGGTTATAAATTGAAGGATCATGAGTATCTAAACCAATAGAATGACCAATTGAATGCCAATAATATTTTCTAAAATCTTTATCTTTCTTGATTAATCCTAATTTCTTCATACTAGCAATAAGCAAGCTATTAGCAAAATCATTATATTCTTTCCAAGTAACACCTGGCTTTAAGAATTCTATACATTTCTTATTGCAATTTAGTACTTCATTATATACTTCCCTCTGTCTTGCGTTGAATTTACCATTAGCTGGATATACTCTAGTAATATCAGAGATATAGCAATTAGTATGACAACCTAAATCAAATAAAACTAAATCTCCATCTTTAATTAAAGAATTATTATCACGATAATGAAGAATAGTAGCATTAACACCACTTGCACAAATAGTCTTGAATGAATGAGGTTTATTACCATCCCATTTAATATAACTATCAAAATATGTTTCAGCTTGATATTCATAAATACCAGGCTTAATGTTTTCCATTACTTTTTCAAGACCTACTTTTGTAGTTTTAACTGATTTTTTTATCTCTTCTACTTCATCGCTAGTTTTAGTTTGACGAAGTGAAACAATCTTTGAATAAATATTATCAATTTTAATTTCAGGATAATCTTTCAAAAAACGATCCTTAAATTGAAATACCCAATTTCTATATTCTAAATCAGTTCTTCTTTCTAAATCTAAATATAAAGTATCAATCTCATTAAAGTTTTTTCTACTAGGATTCAAAATAAAATGTAAAAGCTGTTTAAATTCTTCAGTGAAATAAATATCATCCTCATTAAATCCACCAATTTTACTCGCTTCTTCAGGATATAATTTTGCACCATTCCATTTTACATATACTTCATCATTTTCATCTAAGAATAAATATTCTAAAACATTGTTATTTCCTTTTACTAGCATTAAAATAACATCTTCTTGATTTATTCCAGTTAAATATAGAAAATTACGATTAACTTCAAAATCATAATTTTCATCTGCTGAAGAAGCAAAAAGAATACCAGAATGAATTATAGCAATTGAATTATCCTTCATCATCTTGCCAAGAGCTTTTCTATTATTAATATAAAACTTTTTATTCATATTACTCCTCTTTCCAAATAATAACTATTATTTATAATTATTTAATCACCATTTAGATTTTATCATATTTATAATTAAATGTCTTATTATAACTATTTAACTTTTATCAACATTAATAACAAATATTACTTCTTCATTATTAATCTTATTATCCTTATATTTATTTTCAATCATTTCAATTAAATCATCATCTTTAATTTTAGATTCAAACGGATTAATACAATCAAATTCTAAAATAATATTATCTATATTTTTTATTAATCTAAAATCATGGAATGTAATCTTATTATCATATTCAATATTAATATTTTCAATAATATCATTGATTCTAGATTTAAATTTCAAAGTTAGCTCATCCTTTGTATCAACTGGATCAATATGAATAGTAAGATTAAAACCAAAATCACGCCTAAAATCTCTTTCAATTTCATCAGCTAATTCATGAGCATCTACTAGATTCATATCTTGCTCCACTTCAACATGACAAGTAATGAATCTTTTCTTAGGGCCATAAGAATGAATAAGCAAATCATGGATGTTAATAACACCTTTATAAGATAGAATCTTATTATAAATTAAGGCAATCTCATCTTCTTTTGCTGCTTCCCCTAATAATGGACTCATTGCTTCTTTTACTAACTTAATTCCATTAAAGACAATAAAAATACTTAATCCAATACCTAAAATACCATCAATAGGGAGTTTAGTAATATCAAATGTTTTTGTAATAATTAAAGCAATTAAAATTGAAGCAGTAATTAAGCAATCATTAAAAGCATCAAATGAAGTTGCTTTTAATGAGATAGATTCAATTCTTAAACCTACTTTTTTATAAAAATAACCCATCCATAATTTAATTAAAATAGATAAAGATAATACAATTATCATTATATAGAATCTAGAAAAATCAATTCCTTCATCATTTATAATATCAATTATACTTTCCTTAGCTAATATTAAACCAGTGACTAAAGCAAGTAAGGCAACTAATATTCCTGAAATATATTCAAATCTTTGATGACCGAATGGATGGTCTTTGTCAGCAGGTTCTAATGACAATTTAAAGCCAATCAAACTGACAATAGCAGTTGCACTATCAGTCAAATTGTTAATTCCATCAGCTACTATAGAAATAGTTCCAGTAAATAAACCCAAAATAATCTTAGCAAGAGATAATATTATATTTAGTACCATTCCAAGAGTACTTGTAAACTTACCAAGTATGGCTCTTTTTTTTGCTTGGTCAGTTTCCTTATTCATTTTTCTTTTGATGAATATTGCTTCTAATATTTTAAACATACTATAAAATAAACCCTTGATGATAGCTTTAAGCATTAAATCAAGGGTTAGTTTTTAATTATTTTGTTAATTCTTCGATACATCTAACAATATCGCCTACTGTTTTGATGTCTTGGAAATTGCTATCATCAATTTCCTTACCGATTTTTTCTTCTAAAGCCATAATAATTTCTACAGCATCTAAAGAATCAGCACCTAGATCTTCAGTTAAACGAGATTCTAAAGTAATACTATCTTTATCTAAACCTAATTCTTTTGCTATAATGTCTCTTACTGTTTCAAACATAATATTCCTCCCATAAGATATAACGATTATAAATTATTAATTCCTAAATGTCAAGATTTATAACTAGTTAAGCCTTCTTTAAACCTAAAATTAACAACTACTTAACACAAGGCTTAATAAAATTAATACATTCTTTAGCTAATTCAATATTAATTTCTTTTTCTTTATATGTTTCACCATCTAAACCATATTTAATATCTTTTTTAAGTGATATAATTTTCATATTTTGTGGTTTATAAACATTAATATATTGCATTATCTTTTCATCTTCTAAATATGTACCATTTTGATATTTCTTAACCATCTTTAAAAATTTAAAAACCGACATGTGTTTAACAACAAGACAATCCATAATGCCATCATCTACTTTTCCATAAGGATTACAATAATAAGATCCACCACAGCAAATACCATTACAAGCACAGCCTAATAAGAACCCTTTTTCATCTATTTTATTTCCATCAATATAGATATCTGCATAATGTTTCATTTCACTGAATAAGCTCTTTATTAATCCTAAGGTATAAGCACTCTTTCCAGTTACAAGTGGCCAATTTTTAAATTTAGTCATGTTATAAGCAACTGCTGCATCAAAACCAACATTAGTGATATTAACACAATACTTACCATTAACTCTAATTAAATCTATTTTTTGTTTTTCGCCATCAATTAAAGCCTTCAAATCAGTAAAATCTGAATCTTTAAAAACTTTCACGAAATCATTCCCGCTTCCACAAGGATAACATGAAAATGAAGCATTAGAATAACCATAAATACCATTTACTACTTCATTGATAGTACCATCACCACCACAAGCATAAAATCTTAATTCTTCATCTTTTTCTCTTTCACAATATTCCCTTGCAAAATTAGTAGCATCATTTTTGCCTTTAGTTTCGTATATTTCATATTTAATATCTTTATATTTTTCTTCTTGTAATAATATATTTAATTTCTCTTTTATTACTTCACAACTATTTTTCTTTCCAGCAGTAGGATTAATAATAAAAATATGTTTCATATTTTCCCTCTTTCTATATACTATAGTATATAAATTCATTTTAATAATTATAAATAATAATTATTATTTATAATAAGAATTAAAAATATTTAAAACGAATTTAAAATAATCATAATTAAAATATTTAGCAACCACAATAGGTTGAGTTTCTAAGGATTTATCCATATTTTTTAAAATCAAAGTAACAAAATTTCTTAATTTATTAAAAGAATAATTCCTAATTAAATCAATATATTTACTTCTTTCCTCTATTTCTAAATCCTTCATGATTCCATTTTCACCAAGTCTAGCCTTAGTTATATTGTTATTAGCCCTTAAATAAATAGAATAATTTTTATAAATAGTACTACATAATGAAATCATAA
The DNA here is from genome assembly GCA_017450215.1 of Bacilli bacterium. GTDB lineage: Bacteria > Bacillota_I > Bacilli_A > ML615J-28 > CAG-698 > RGIG3506. The sequence continues at coordinate 57,417 of JAFSVH010000101.1, forward strand.
CAGGATAATTATTTTTATTATATTCATGGCTAAATAATAAAGCGTCACTTGCTATTTTATTTACTAGATCACCAAGCTCTTTATTAGATATTTCATAATCACTTTTTTCTTTTTGAATTATAACATTATAAGGATCATAAATAATAATATTATTTCTATCAACATAAATGTGACCATCTTTTTCTAGATATACATGATGCAATCTCAAAGTGATTTCATCATCAAATACAACATAATCGATGTTTTTTTGATTCATCACATCTATTTGTTTATCATAAAATATGACATTTTTGATATTTTCAAAAATCTTATATTTGATATTGTCAAAGTCCTCTTCATATTGTGTGATAAAACAACAATATAAATCAATTATTGAATATTCATCTTCTATCTTTAAGCCAAATTCACCACCAAGATAACAAGCATTTATATATTCTAAATCTATTAATTCTTTAACAATCTTATTTATAATTATATTCTGTCTCATATTCTTTTATATTTTTATTTATTTATATTTATTTATATTTATCTATTTATATCATTTTAACATATTTTTGTTTAAAACTAAATTAAATATAAAACTATTAAATAAAAACTCTATATTCATGGTTCAAAAAGAACCATCAATAAAGAGTTAATATTAATTATTTTTCATTAGGATTAATCATAGTAAGTTCTAATCTATTCTTAGCTCTATTAACACTTACTACCCATACTTTTACTATTTGGCCAACACTTACAACATCTAATGGATGTCTAATGTAACCTTTTTTAATCTTAGAAATATGAACTAAACCATCTTCATGAACACCACAATCAACGAATACACCAAAGTCAACTACATTTCTTACTGTTCCTTGAAGTTCCATTCCAGGAAGTAAGTCAGCTAAACTGATAGCATCACTCTTTAAAATTGGTTTATCAAATTCATCACGTGGGTCTCTTAATGGTGCAACAAAAGCATCTAAGATATCATTGAATGTATATTCACCAACATCTAAGCCTTTAATCAATTCTTTTCTATTTACAGAACCAATTACTTCTTTAATCTTATCACTACCAATATCATCCTTAGTTAAGCCTAATTTTGCAAGAATTTCTTCAGCAATCTTATAGCTTTCTGGGTGAATTGCAGTCATATCTAATTTTTCATCACCTTCTGGTATTCTTAAAAAACCAATTGCTTGTTCTAATACCTTATCACTGATTCCTTTAATTTCTAAATCTTTTCTTGTCTTATATTCACCATGTTCATCACGATAAGCAACAATCTTCTTAGCATGAGCTGTTGATAAACCAGCAACTCTTTGAAGTAAATAAACAGATGCACTATTTACATTTACACCAACACTGTTAACTGCTTCTTCAACAACGTTATCTAATGATTTAGATAATTCCTTTTGATTTACATCATATTGATATTGTCCAACACCAATTGATTTTGGATCTATCTTTACAAGTTCAGATAGTGGGTCTTGTAAACGCCTTGCGATAGAAACAGCACTACGTTCTTCAATTGAGAAATCAGGGAATTCTTCTCTTGCAATATCACTACCACTGTAAACTGAAGCACCAGCTTCATTTACAATAATATATTCAACTTTCTTCTTTAAAGCATTAAGAGTAGGAGCTAATTTCTTTAATGTATTAGCAACAAAGCTTTCAGTTTCACGGCTTGCTGTACCATTACCCATAGCAACAATACTACAATCATATTTTAGTAACATCTCAGTAAATACATGTTCAGCTTCTGCATAACGCTCAGGTGGAACAACTTCACTAGGATTCTTTTGATGAGGATACATAACACCCTTAGCTAAGAATTTACCAGTTTCATCAACAACTGCAAGCTTACATCCAGTTCTAAATGCTGGGTCAACACCTAATACTACTTTACCTTTCATTGGAGGAGTAAGTAAATATTTCTTCAAGTTTTCACTGAATACATGAATAGCTTGATTTTCACCTTTTTCCTTAAGTTCAGCTCTAACTTCACGTTCAATTGAAGGCTTAATCAATCTTCTATAAGCATCAACTAAAGCTTCATTAACATATTTAGCAGTAGCACTATCTTTATTAGCACCAATTACTCTCTTACCTAAAAAATCAAAAACAGTGATTTCATCTTCTTTAATATAAACTTTTAAAATCTTTTCAGCTTCTCCTCTATCAAGAGCTAAAATTCTATGTTCTTTAATGTCCTTGATAGGTTCTTCATAATTATAATACATTTCATAAGTATGAAGTGTATCAGAATCAATATCTTTAACACTTGATGCAATATTTGCTGTTCTAACATAGAAGCTTCTTAACCATTTTCTATATCTAGGCTCATCACTAATTCCTTCAGCAATAATATCTTCAGCACCTTGTAAAGCATCCTTAACGTTCTTTACATAAGTACCTTCTTTTTCCATATTAGCAATGATTTCTTTCTTCTTTTCTTCATCTGCTTCTTCAACATTAGTAACATATTTACTTGCTTCATTGATAACATCATCATCAGTAATACCTTTAGGGAAAGAAAGTAAATATTCAGCAAGAGGTTCTAATCCTTTCTTCTTAGCATCAGTTGCTCTTGTTTTCTTCTTTTCCTTGAATGGACGATAGATGTCTTCAAGTTCGCTTAACTTATTTGAAGCGATAATACTGTTTCTTAATTCATCAGTTAATTTACCCTTTTCTTCAATAAGTCTCATTATATCTTCTTTTCGAGTTGCTAATTTTTGGCCATATTCCCATTCATCATAAACAGCTCTAATTTGTTCTTCATTTAATCCACCAGTAACTTCTTTACGATAACGTGCAATAAAAGGTACTGTAGCACCATTCTCAATCAAATCAAGAGTGGCTTTAATTTGATAGATTTTAATATTTTGAGATACTTCAATTTGCTTTAATAATTGATCATTAATATAATTGTTCTCTGCCATATTTCCTCCTAAATAATCATAACGCATACTTTAACGATTATAACATATACACCCCTTTATTTCAACAAGAAAAATAATGAAAACGACAAAACATAAACCACATTTTTTATTCAAAAATTTCACTATTTTCTATAATAAAAAAAGCTAGTTTGACTTCTTTTCGAGTTTAAAAACACTAGCTTTTTTTATATCATTTTTAAAATTTTATACTTCTAAATCGCCTTTTCTTATCCATTTTAATTTTCTAAATAATAAATCTAATAAGAATACTAAAACAGCAGGAGCTATTATTTCTAAGCCTACAATAGATAAGATCATATTCAAATTATTTCCTTCCATTGCATTAATTGTACCAATTATTCCAACTATACCACTAGTTCCCATTCCTGCAGCAACACCAACACATTGTGTCTTTAATACACAAGTTGCAATTGGTCCAAGGATAGCACTAGCAATAATTGTAGGTAGCCAGATAACTGGACGCTTTAAAATATTTTTAAATTGTAGCATACTAGTTCCAATACCAATAGAAATAACAGTTCCAACCTTATTATCTCTAGCAGATTGAACAGCAAAGCCAATCATTTGAACACAGCAACCAACAACTGCAGCACCACCAGCAAGTGGAGCTTCCAAAAGAACTGTTGCTGCAATAGCAGCAGATGAAATTGGAGCAGTTAATGCCATACCCATAATTACTGCTATGATTATACCCATGATAAATGGATGTAAGTTCGTAGCTTGTTCAATTACTTTTCCAATACCTGTTGTAACATAAATTATTAATGGACTTGTAAGTAGAGCAAATGCACCAGCAATTAAAGATGCAAATAATGGAACGATAATAATATCAATTGGTGTCTTTTTCTTAAGAACTAATTTCATTAATAAAGCAGCAACAATAACAGTTAAATAAATTGTTAATGGATCACCAATTTTAACTCCAAAGCTTGCAAAATTAAAGAACTCTAAAGCATTACCACACATAAAGCTTGCAATAAAACCAGCAAGGCCTAATGAAATAAGCTTCAAATCTCTAAATCCCATACTATAAGCAATACCAATACCAATTCCTGCACCAGTTGCAAGTTTTAATGCACTTGCAAGAGTAGTAAAGAAAGATGTGAAGCCTTCACCAAGTGGTATTTTTGCAATAGTATCTAAAATTGTACCAATGATTAAAGTAGCAAACAAACCAAATGCCATTCCATTCATTGTTTTGATGAAGAAGTTCAAAACTGTTTTTGATTTTTTAGTTTCTTCAGTATTTGTATTAGCAATATTATTTTCTACTAAAACTTCCTTGATAACTTCAACAGGTACTTCCTTTATAACCTCAACAGGTACTTCTTTTTCTACAATCTTTTCAACTGGAACTTCCACTTTCTTTTCAACAACAATCTCTTTGATTATTTCAACTGGAACTTCTACTTTCTTTTCAACAACAACTTCCTTTGTAAATTCAACCGGAACTTCTTTAACAACCTCTTTGATTACTTCAACAGGTATTTCTACCTTTTTCTCAATTATCTTTTCAACCGGAACTTCCTTGACTATCTCTTTGATAACTTCAACTGGAACTTCTTTTATAACCTCAACAGGCACCTCTTTTTCAACAATCTTTTCTACAGGTACTTCTACCTTTTTCTCAATTATCTTTTCAACTGGAACTTCCTTAACTACCTCTTTGATAACTTCAACTGGAACTTCCTTGACTATCTCTTTGATAACTTCAACTGGAACTTCTTTTATAACCTCAACAGGTACCTCTTTGATAATTTCTTTAACTTCAGTTTTAGTAGTTTTTGGTTTAGAAGTCTTAGTAGTTGTCTTTGTTTTAGACTTCTTAATACTATCTAAAGCTTTCTTTTCAGTAGTACCTTTCTTTGTTTTACTTGTTTTAGTAGTCTTCGATGCTTTTGCTTCTGAATTATCATTAGCTTCTAGTGCATCTAATTTAGCTTGAGCAGCTTTTCTTCTTTCTTCAATTTCTTTTTGTCTAGCTGCTCTTTCATCAGTTCCTGAATCTTTTTCATATTCATCTAAAAATTGAGCTTCTGCTTTCTTGCTTTCTTCCATTGCTTTTGCAAGTTTAAGCTTTAATTGTTCATTCTTGTCTAATTTATCTTCCTCTTCGTCCTCAGATAATCTCTTAGATGCATTAACAACATTCTGCATCCTAGTCTTCATATCGACTTCTTTACTTGCTTCCTCTTTATTTTTATCTTTAAGGGTCTTTTTCTTCAATAAATCATCAAAATTAGCCATTTTACACCTCTAAATTATCTAAGATACAATTTAAAATTTCTTCAGTTATCATCTTTCTAACTTGATTCCTCTTTCCATCAACACTTGAATATTTAGTGATTATTTTACCATTAATCATAATAGCATACCAAGCACAGCCACCATCTCTATCATCTAACTCTGCCCATCCACTAACACAAGCACAAACATTGGCTTTAGTGATTTTAAAAAGTCCCTCAACCATTTCAATAACAACTTCTTTACTCACAACACCATATTTATCAATTGTATCTTTATTAACATTTAATATTTTATTTTTTGCTTCATTACTATAAGTAACATAGCTTTCCTTCAATACATTACTAGATCCACTTACATTAACAATAGTGCTAGCAAGCATACCACCAGTGATACTCTCACCAAAGCTAATAGTTAATCCTAAGTCTCTTAATTTATTTACTACTTTCTCTTCAATATTCATCATTCTCACACTATTTAGTTACATTAAATCTAAATACAGTAATATCACCATCTTGGAATACATAATCTTTTCCAACTAAATCAAGTTTTCCAGCTTCTCTAGCTTTTGCAAATGATTTATATGTTAAAAAGTCATCGTATTTCACAACTTCTGCTTTGATAAATCCTTTTTCAAAGTCAGTGTGAATCACACCAGCACATTGAGGAGCAGTCATACCTTTCTTAAAAGTCCAAGCACGACATTCTTTTTCTCCCTCAGTAAAGAATGTTTGAAGTCCTAAAATTGAATATGCTTTTTTAATTAAATCATCTAAACCAGATTCACTAAGACCATATTCTTCAAGCATCATTTCTTTTTCATCTTCTTCTAAGCCAGATAAATCTTCTTCCATTTTAGCACTTATTACAACATATAAAGAATTATGATCATTTGCATATTTTATAGCATCATTAACATATTTATTATAATTCTTGCTTACAATATCATCTTCACCAACATTTAAAACATAAATCATCGGTTTTAGAGTAAGAAGGGAAAAACCTTTAACCATTTCTGCTTCTTTCTTCGTAAGTTCAACATCTCTAGCCATCTTACCATTAAGTAAAGCTTCTTTTAGTTTAATTAATGCACCATATTCTAAAACACTATCTTCATCAGTTTTAAATTGTGCTTTCTTTTCTACTCTTGGAATTCTCTTTTCAATTACATCTAAATCAGCAAAAGCAAGCTCCATATTGATTGTTTCCATGTCATCAACAGGATCAATAGTTCCATTAACATGAATAATGTTTTTATTCTCAAAACATCTAACAACATGACAAATTGCATCTACTTCTCTAATATGAGATAAGAATTGATTACCCAAGCCTTCACCCTTACTTGCACCCTTTACAAGTCCTGCAATATCAGTAAAAGAAAATGTAGTATAAACAACATTTCTAGGATTTACAATCTTCACAATCTCATCAAGTCTTTTATCCTTCACTTCAACAACACCAACATTAGGTTCGATTGTGGCAAAAGGATAATTAGCACTCAAAACATTAGATTTAGTAATTGCATTAAATAAAGTACTCTTACCTACATTTGGTAAACCTACTATTCCAGCTGTTAATCCCATAATCTTATCTCCTTTTATATTATCAATATTAGATTTTATCACAATATCTCTTAAAACACAAATTAAAAAAGTAATGTGTAGTTATAAGTATAATTAAATACAATATAATAAAAAAACAATCTCCAAATATATTATTTGGAGATATAACAAAACTACTTAATCTTTTATTTAGTTCTTTTTAGAATATTTTTTTTGAATCATATCCAAAATCATTAAGTTTTATTTCTATATTAAGTTCTTTTTCATCTAGCATTAGCCCACTACTCATTTTATTAGCTAGATTAATATACTTATCATCAAACAATCTACTTCTGCTACCATTGTATGTATTAAAAATTATTAATTCATTACCATTTTTTAAAATCTTTGTAAACTTTGACAATTTCAGCATTTAATTCACCTATAAATATAAATTCTTTTGTGTTTCGAACATTTCATAATAAATAGATTTATTACTCATTAAATCTTTATGATTACCAGTTTCATGAATAATACCATTATCAAGCACTATAATTAAATCTGAATTTTGAGTTGTCGCTAATCTATGTGAAACAGAAACTAAAATCTTTCCTTCTGCTTTCTTCATCAATAATTCATATATTAATGCTTCCGATTTAGCATCAACATAACTAAATGCTTCATCAACAATGAGCATACTTTTAATTCTATTTAATGCCCTAACAATAGCTATTTTTTGCATTTCACCACCAGAAAGGAGAGTGCCATCTTTATCAAATTCTTTAGACACAACTGTATCAGCTTTATAATCTAAACTCTCAATTTTGTCATATAAATTTACTTCTTTTAATCTTTTTATTACTTCTTCTTCATCATAATCATTATTAAAAACTATATTCTCAAGTACTGTTATAGGATAAATATTAAAATCTTGGAAAACAACACCTAATAAGTGCCTATATTCTTTTAAGTTTAGTTCTTTTATATTAATTCCATTAATATAAATGTCCCCCTCGTAATCTTGATATAAACCTGATAGAAGCTTAATGATTGTTGTTTTACCTGCACCATTCTCACCAACAATTGATACTCTCATTCCTTTTTTTATCTTAAAATTGATATTTTGAATCGCATAAACATTAGACTTTGGATATTTAAACCTAACATCCTTAAATTCTATTGAATTGATCGCATTAATACTAAGCTTATCATCAATATTATCATTTTCATAAGAAAGGAAAGTATTCGTATCTTTTATATACATCCTTATTTCTTTAGTTTTTGGTAATATGCTTATCAACGAAAGTAATGCCGCACTTAATTGCTGTGAAGCATTAATTAAGGATGCAATATCACCAACTCCGACTTTATCATAAAAGTAAGAGATTGTTAAAAAGATGAAGACAGCAACAATTAAACCTACTTCATTAAATGATTTTGTAAACTCAAGAAAGAACAACCTTCTTCTACTATCCTTAATAATTTTCATTCTTTGGTTTGCTGTTGTAATATATTTATCTTTAAAGAAATCAGAATTGTTATAAATCATATTCTCAGCAACAAATGTACGATTATAAAATAATGTTTTTTGATAAGACAAGAACCTATTTCTATTAGTTGTCTTTATATATCTATCAAAAGAATTCTTACTAATTCTTAATGATATCACTGTTGAAATAAGGACCGATAAAATGACAAACAATACTATCCAAGTACCAAGAATAACTACTAATGAAGTTAAGCCTATAATTAATAATACATTCCCATATATAGTAAACATAATACTAATGGTTGATAGATATTTATCTGATATAGTTGATAATACACGCGTTGCTATATCTTTAAATTCACTATTTTCAAAGTTTTCATAAGATATATTGTCTATTTTCGAACAATAAATCAAATCAAGTTTATCTTTAAAATCAATATTAGCAATTTCCAATTTATAGCTTATTAGGTATTTATTGGTTATTTCTATAAATAACAATATAATTCCATATATAATTACTACATTAACTGAATGATAATAATCACTATCAATTAGAATTCTATCGAATATGTATTTTAACATATAAGTAGCTAGCAAAAGTTTAATAATATTAAATGTCGTTAAAATAAAACTATAGATAAAGATACTTTTTTTTATTCTCCATACGTCTTTAATTATTTTTTTAAATGTTAAATTGTCTTTCATTTTTATTACTCCTTTAAGTATTTCATCAAAATATGCGTACATTGATTATTCATGGTGTTTTTACTAAATAATCAGAAAAAATATTTAATTATGATGTGGTACAACCGGTGCATTTTACCAAATTGATTTCACACGCACATAAAGGGACTAGATTTATAACAATGCGAAGTGTTGATAATTTTTCTTTATAATTGTCCATTTCCAATCTCCTATGTATTGACTAACGCATATTTTGACGAATTTCTAAAACAAACATGAAAAGCATATTCTCAATATTATTTATATTTCTTTTAATATACTTCTTATTCACCACAAAAAAGCCCTCTTTTCCTAAGAGGGCTTCAACACAAATCAATATAATGTTTTCTAAGGGTGTATTAATGCAAGCTTAGGAAATATTATGATTTACAAAATCATTTTATCATAAAGCTAAAGCTTAATACAAGCGTTTTATAACATTAATTTTATATTTTTTAGAAAAAATTAATAAATATATTAGGAATTTTCGCTTTTTTATTTACATCCCCTATCCATTTATGATATACTCTAAAAGGTAGTGTCAAATAAGTTATGAAAACTCTATGAAACTAATGGATACCGATTAGCATAATCAATTAGTTTTAACCACTTGTTTGGCATTAACTCTTCACTTTCAATTTCTTTTAAAGTGACAGGTATTTTTTTAATAC
>JAFSVH010000102.1 GCA_017450215.1 Bacilli bacterium
ATAAAAAGTTATCAAATCAATATTGATATGATAACTTTTTCAAAACCTAAATTCTTTTAAGTGCCTGTTTATACTCTTCACTAGATATCTTTCGTTCTTTCTTCAAAGCTTTCAACTGAACTTTTTTAAGTTCATCAGAAATAGTATAATCAAGTAATACCTCATTGATATAATCATTAGGTGTTTTAAAAGGTTTATGCTTAATTTTTAGTTTATTCTCTAGTCTATATTCTTCATCCATTTTATCTAGATTTTCAATTTCTTTTTCTATTCTTTCCTTTTCTTTAAGATATATTTCTTCTTCTAATTCATCAGCTTTATATAATTCTTCATACCTAGTTAATTCTGCAATTAAACTAATTTTAGTCTTTGGCTTCTCTGGTGCTATAATAACTTTCTTCTTTAAACAGGCAATTATAATTATTCCTATGAATGCAGTAAAAAAGCCACAAACAAACCAACCAAAGCTATTTCTATTTTTCTTTTTTGCAATTACAGCACATATAATAGCTGGAATAGGAAACATAAAAATATAGAAATTATTAATTTTTAAATAAAAAATTAATGGAGCAAAAATAATAGGCCAACTAATTTTTAATAGTAACAATAACATTTTGTTTTCCTCCCAATAATATTTTTTTACATAATTATCATAAATCTATCTAAATCGGCTTCATCAAGTATTTTTTTATTTAATTTCTTTTGAACTTGTTCAATTTTACATTGATTAGAATATGAAATCTTATTTCCACATTTTGGACATTTATAAATATAATAATATTCTCTTCTAGTCTTTGGTCTTAATCTTATATAGAATGAAAGAAATGAAAAACCACATTCAAGTCTTTTTTGATGGTATTCATTATATAATAATTGTTCAGTCAATTGTGTTCCACACTTATGGCAATACATTTTCTTAATCAGCATACCATAAGGCATATCTAAAGTGTCCATATAATCAGTCCTCTTCTTCATTTAAATATTTCCATAATTCTTTTAGATTCACAGATATTTCAAGGCCAAATATCTCACCAAAAGAAACTTTAACACGTTTTTCTTTAAATATGAACGATGCACCAATTGAAAAAAAATTAAAGCTTACATCAATAAAACTATAATTAACACCCACGGACAAAGCAGTTAGTGATGCATCAACTCCTATCCCATCTTTCAAATTGAGTCCTAAAGTCATACTTGCATTACCGATAGATAAATATAACGACTCTGTTTCATCATTATCAAAACAATAACTAGCTTTATATAAATAAAAGCCTACACTTATCAAATTAATTCCATTCTTATCGATAGATAAAGGCCTGCTTGCTTCAAGATTATAATATTCATGTTTCCAATGTGGATTATCATAATTATCATTTTTAGTAATTTCGTTTGAATAATTTCTAAACCTAAGTCCTTCTATATTAAATTCACTATAATCTATAGATTCATTGCTTTTCTTTTTTGCCCCATTTATTGGTTCATTATTACTATAACAATATAAATTCAATCCATTTATAATTTTAAAATCAATACAATCAATTGATTCTGGACTAATAAATCTTCCTATATCACTACAATAATACCTACTCTGCAAATAATACAAACATGTCTCCACATCATAATAATAACCCTTATATCTATAAGGATTAATATTTCCAATAAAAGAATCGTTGCTATTTACAACTAAACTATCATTTGAATCATAACTATATACAGTAACATTACCATATCC
>JAFSVH010000103.1 GCA_017450215.1 Bacilli bacterium
GGAATAGACCGGGACTAGTCAATCCTCTTTCCTACTATCTTGGTAGTTTGTGATAAATATAAATGTAGCGCCGTATACGAGACCCGTACGTACGGTGCAACGGGAGGGGCAAAGAAATATTTTCTTTCCTCTACCCTATTATCTTTGATTATCTTTGTTTAAACAAGATAAGATTATCTCACTTAGAGTAGGATGAGCATGAATATAATATTTAGCATCACTTACTTTTATTTTTGCATTCATTAATGTAGATATTTCATGAATCAATAAATTAGCTTCACTTCCAATGATTGATGCACCAATTATGTCATCTTTATTATTTACAATTATTTTCACAAACCCATCAGTTTCTTTGATTGCATGAGCTTTTCCGTTTGAACGATATAATTCTTTTAATATCTTATATTCTATTTGCTTTTCTTTGCAATCATCTTCAGATAAGCCAATTGTTGCTATTTCTGGGAAAGTGAATGAGCAAGCAGGTATTAAATCAAGATTAATTTTTTTTTCTTTTCCTAGAATATGATTTAATACTATTATGCCATCACTTGTTGCTTTGTGAGCTAACATTATACCACCTAAAGCATCACCAATTGCATATACATTTTTTATATTAGTTTGATTATATTTATCTACGATAATACCATTTTTTGTATATTCAATACCGATATTATCTAAACCAATACCATTTATATTTGGTATTCTTCCAGTGCTAGATAAAATATAATCAAATTCAAAAGATAAATCTTTATCATTGATACTTGCATTTAATGTATATTTATCAAATATTTTATTAATTGATGTTACATTAGCATTTGTATTAATCTTAATACCTTGAAGCTTTAATAGATTTTGTAATCTTCTTGATACCTCTTTATCAATTCTAGGTAAGATTTGAGGGAAGTATTCAAATACAGAGATTTCAACTCCAAAAGCATTGAAGATAGAAGCTATTTCCATTCCGATTACACCACCACCAATGATAGCCATTCTCTTTGGTAATTCTTCTAAATCAAGGATATCATTTGATGCATGAGCATATTCTATACCTTTAATAGGAAGAAGCTTTTCTTTTGAGCCTGTTGCAATTACGATGTTTTTTGCTCTTACTTCAAAATTATCACTTTTGATAATGATATTATCGATGATAGTATCATTTTCTTTTGTAAGAAGTGCTCTTTCATTAATAATAGTTACATTCTTTAATGATGCTTCAATTCCTTTGATTAAGGTGCTTACAACTTCATCTTTTCTTGTTTTCATTTCTTTGAAGTTGACAGTTAATTCTTGATTATATAGATTGTTAGCTTCTTTTTTTATTTTTGCATATTGATAATAAATTTTAGTAGGAATACAACCACGATTTAAGCAGGTTCCACCTAATTTATTATATTCAAATAAGCAGGTATCAAGTCCAGCTTCACTTGCTTTTATTGCAAGCTCATAGCCACCAGGACCAGCTCCGATGATTGCTAAGTCTTTGTATAATGTTTCCATTTGTCTTTCCTTGTTTAATATTTTAAATTTTTATTTTTTAAAATTGATCTTTATTAGCAAGGTAATCTTTATAAGTTAAGATTGGGAATCTTGCTGCTCTTACATCATCAATTCTTTTTAGGATTGTTGAATGTGGAGCATCTAATAAAATATTAGGATCTTCTATTGCTTCTTTTGCAATTTTATGAAGACAATTGATGAATTCATCTAGAGTTTCTTTAGATTCATTCTCGGTTGGTTCAATCATTAATGCTTGATGGAATAGAAGAGGGAAGTAAATTGTAGGTGGATGATATCCGTAATCTAGAAGACGTTTCGCAACATCTAGAGTAGATGCTTTTTCGGAAATTAAACCATCAAATACTACTTCATGCTTACAAATATTAGTAATTGGTAATTTGTAATCATCTTTTAGAGATTCTTTTACATAATTAGCATTTAATACTGCATATTTTGCTACATTGCTAATATTTTCTTTTCCTAATGTTAAGATATAACACCATGCTTTAATTACTACATTACTATTTCCATAGAAGTTAGATACTCTTAATGGTGAAGTTGATTTAAATTTATATTTACCATCTTCATAAGCTATTCTTGGATTAGGTAATAGGTCAACTAATTCTTCTACTACACCAACAGCACCGCTTCCAGGACCACCTCCACCATGAGGAGTTGAGAAAGTCTTGTGTAGATTGATGTGCATAATATCAAATCCCATTAATGCTGGTTTTGCAACACCTAGAATGGCATTTAGGTTAGCACCATCATAATATAATAGGCTTCCATTGTCGTGAAGTAATTTAGATATTTCTAATACATCTTTTTCAAATATTCCAAGTGTATTAGGGTTAGTCATCATAATTCCAGCAATTGTATCATCTAATAAGCTCTTTAATTTATTAACATCAACAGTACCATCAGGATTTGATTCAACTGTTACAACTTCAAAACCGCATAGAGCAGAAGATGCAGGATTTGTTCCGTGAGCAGAATCAGGAACGATAACTTTTGTTCTCTTTAAATCACCTCTACTAAGATGATATTGCTTCATTATCATTAGTCCTGTAAGTTCACCATGAGCACCAGCAAATGGATTGAAAGTAAATTCACTCATTCCAGTTAAACTTGCTAACATTTGTGATGTTTCATAATAAATTTGCATTAAGCCTTGAACTGATTCTTCACTTTGTAGTGGATGAATATTTTTAAAGCTTGCAAGTGAAGCAATTTCTTCGTTGATTTTTGGATTGTATTTCATTGTACAAGATCCAAGAGGGTAGAAACCTTGGTCAACACCAAAGTTCTTAAGTGAGAGATTTGTGTAATGTCTTACACAATCCAGTTCACTTATTTCTGGTAAATCAAGAGGTAATTCTCTTGTTAATTCTTTAGGCAAAGCATAATCTTTAATTAAAGATTTAGGTAGTGAATAAGCAACTTTTGTATTCTTTGATAATTCGTAAACTAATTTATCGTACATCATATGCCTCCACTAATTTTACATATTCATTCATTTCTTCTAATGTTCTCATTTCAGTAGCACATACTAGAATCTTGTTATCATCAACCTTGATACCAGCTAAGATATCTTTTGATTCCATGTATGATAAGAATTTGCTAACATCGAAAGATGTTTCGAATAATGCTTCTTTAAAGAATGGATTTTTATTTAATAGCTTGAACTTTTTTGTTTCTTCTAATTTTTCAGTTAAATAACGCATATTATTATATGCAGTCTTTGCAACTTCTTTTAAGCCTTGTTTACCTAATAAAGAAGCATAAATTGTAGCATGAAGTGCCATTAAAGATTGATTAGAGCAAATATTTGAATTTGCTTTTTCACGTCTTATATGTTGTTCACGAGCTTGTAATGTTAATACGAAAGCACGTTTACCTTCTTTATCTTTAGTCATTCCAACAATTCTTCCTGGTAATTTTCTGACATATTTAGAAAGTGTTGAGATAAAGCCTAGATAAGGTCCACCAAAGCTCATAGGAATACCTAGAGTTTGTGCTTCACCACAAGCGATGTCTGCACCCATTTCTCTTGGAGTCTTTAGTAGTGATAATGTTGAAGGGTCAACATACATTGATACTAAAGCTTTAGAAGAAGTGTGTACTTTTGATATTAAAGAAGTATAATCTTTAATTTCGCCATAATAATTTGGATTAGCAAGAAGAAGACCTGCTAAATCATTATTTAGGTATTCATCAATATTATTGATATCTGCTTCAATTAGGTTAATACCATGCATATTAGCTAGTGTTTTTACAACATCTTTTACACTAGGAGAAAAATCATTAGCAATAATTATATTGTTCTTTCTAGTTTGATTGATGCACATAAGCATTGTTTCCATTGCTGCTGTTGCACCATCATAATTAGATGCATTACTTACATCCATACCAGTAAGTTCACAAATTAATGATTGATATTCAAAGATATAAGCAAGAGTACCTTGGCTTATTTCTGCTTGATATGGTGTGTATGATGTTAAAAATTCTTGTCTTGAAGTTAGTGTGTTTATTACACTTGGTGTATAACAATCATAACTACCACCACCAGCAAAACAAATTAATTCTTTGTTTTTGTTAGCTATTTTTTTAGCTTTTCTTCTTAGTTCAATTTCACTATGTGAAAGTGGAAGATTTAGCTCATTTGGATCTTTTATTTTTACAGAAGGGTCAACATCACTAAAAAGATCATCTAATTCTTTTAGATTGACCTTCTTTAGCATTTCCTTCTCGTCTTCTAAGGTATGAGGAAAATATTTAAACATTATTTTTGCTCTTTCTCGTAATCTTTAGCATCTAATAATGCATTTAATTCATCTTCATCACTTAATTTGATTTTTAAAATCCAATTAGTGTAAGGATCATCATTTAATAATTCTGGATTATTTAAAACTTCTTCATTTACTTCTAAAACTTCACCACTAACTGGTGCCATAATATCACTAGCAGCTTTAACGCTTTCAACAGCTCCACATTCACCACCTTGACTAACTTCTTCACCAGGTTCATAACCTTCAACGTAAACGATAGTTCCTAAGCTGTGTTGTGCAAAGTCAGTAATTCCAACTGTACCTACACCATCACTAACGCTAACCCATTCATGAGTTTTTGAATACTTTAAATTTTCTAATACTTTAAACATTTTTATTACCTCGCATATTCCTTATTTAAAAATTTTTTATTTCTTATTTTTGCTTTTACTTTTCTATTTCTAATTAATACTGATATTTCTTCACCGATTTTACTATATTCAATTTTCACATAACCTAAAGCATAAACTTTATTAGTATTTGGAATCATATAACCAGTTGTGATTTCTCCGATTTTTTCATCATCTTTATATAATTCATAACCACCACGAGCAATACCACGTTCTAATAATTCAATACCAACTAATTTCTTTGTTAGACCTTGTTCTTTTTGCTTTAATAGAACATCGCGACCAATAAAGTCACCTTTTTCCAAGCTTACACCGAAGCTTAGACCTGCTTCAAGTGGAGTTACTTGATCATTGATTTCGTGGCCATATAGTGGCATAGCTGCTTCAAATCTAAGTGTATCACGACAACCTAAACCGCATAATTGAACTCCGTTATTATATAATTTTTCAAATAGTTCAATGATGTCTATTGGACTACCATATATTTCAAAACCATCTGAACCAGTATATCCACTACGTGAAATTATAAAGTCTTTACCATCTAATTTTATATAATCAAAATATGAATATTTAAGTTCACTTAGATTATATGAAGTTAGTTTTTGTAATTGTGATAAAGAAGAAGGACCTTGTAAAGCTAATTGACCATAATCATTTGATTGATTTTCAATTTTTACATCATAATCTTTCTTATTAGCTAAGATATATTCATAATCTTTGTCAGTATTTGATGCATTGACTACTAGCATACATTTTTCATCATTAATCTTATAGACCATTAGATCATCAACTACAGTTCCATTTTCGTATAATAATAATCCATAAGTCATTTTCATTGCTTTTGCTTCTTTTACATTACAGGTAACAAGATAATTAAGGAATGATAAAGTATCTTTACCAGTAACTAATATTTCACCCATATGTGAGCAATCAAACACTCCAGCATCATTTCTTACAGCTAAATGTTCACTTGTAATATCTGTATATTCAAGTGGCATTAAGAATCCTCCAAATTCAACAATCTTAGCATTGTGCTTTACATGATTGTCGTATAAACAAGTTTTTTGAATCAAGTTTTTAGTCCTCCATTTCTAAAAATCTTTTATGAAAATTCATTATCAAATAATTCTTTAAATTCTTCATTGTTTATATCATATATATATTTAGATATATCTATATTATCAATTATATTAAAAATATTATCTTTATTAAATTGCTTATTAATAAAAAGTTCCCCTATCTCTTTAACATCATTAATTTCAAAGAAATCACCAGATATTGTAACATCTTTAATGATGTTGTTTATTATTTTAAAATAAACAGTTATTAAGCCTGATTTGAATTTCTTTGATTGTTTATAACTATAAGGTATTTTAGTATTTAAATAATCACTATTTAAATATATTTGTTCTTTTCTATTAATAATATCAATTTCATTTTTTGATAATGAAATAATATTATCTTTATTATTTTCACTTATTTCATTTTCTAAATATTTCATAAATTCATATTTAGAATTAAAAGGTAAATAATCAGATAAATTAATTACTCTACTTTTGATACTTTTTATTCCATTTGATTCTAGTTTTATTCTAGATGGAGTAAGTAGCTTAGTCATTTCATCAAAATTTGATTTATAAAGCATAGTTCCATGAACTACTGCATAATCATTTTTTATTTGAATTGCAACACCAGATATTTTTTGATTATTAAATAAAATATCATTCCTTCCACTAAGACTAGCAGCTATATTTAATTTATTAAGTGCATTACATATCTTTGATAAATTGTTTTTATATAGATTTTCAACATTATCCTTTTTCACAACAAAAGAATACATGAAACAACCTTCATCAGCATAAATAGCACCACCACCACTTGGACGGCGGTAGATAGTTATGCTTTTTTCTTTTGCATAAGGCATATTTACCTCTATTTGCGCTATTTGGTTTTTGCCAATAACAATAGATGGTTCAATATTCCAAATAAAAAAGCATTCTTTTTTTGTTTCTAAAAAATACTCTTCCATTGATAAATAATGACTTACTTTATATATGCTATTTGTTAATTCTATACATTTCATATATACCATATTAACACTATTTATAAACAATGTAAAGAAATACATATTTTTAATATATACAAATAAAAAAAAATATAAAAAATACTTGATTTCATTTTACCATTATGGTAAAATGAAATCAATAATAGAAAGTGGTTTTGCAATATGAATATTGTATATAAAAATAAAAACATTCAAAGAATATGTAACGACTATGATTATACTTTAAAACATTTTGGTAAGGAAATTGCAACAAAACTATTTGAATTAATAAACTATATTGATGAAATTAATAATTTGCATATATTGACTGCAATGCCACAATATCGTGTTCATTTATTGCATCATAATAGAGAATATCAATATTCAATAGTTATAAGTAAGAGTAGTAAGTGGAGGTTAATAATATATCCATTAGATAAAGATGGACAGGTTTTAAAAAAATCAGATAACGAAATTGAAAAATTAGTAAATAGTGTTGGAATTATGATATTGGAGGTGAGTGAACATTATGACAAATAAGGTGAGATATGCTAGTCATCCAGGTGTATATATTAAAGATGCTATTGAGGAACTTGGGATGAGTCAAAGTGAATTTGCTATTAGAAGTGGGTTATCTATTAAAAATGTTTCTACATTGATTAATGGTGAAAGCAACATTACTTTTGAAGTAGCAAAAAAACTAGGTTCATTCTTTCAAAATGGAGAAGAAGGATGGATTGGATTGCAAACTAGATACGATCTATACACTAATCAAGAAAAGATTAGACTTGAGTATGCAGATGATTGGGAAATAGTTAAGAATTTTGATAAGAATTTTATAAGACAATTAATGGGAATAGAAATTAAAGGTAAAAGTAGAGAAGAGGATAGAGAACAAGTAATAGATGAACTTCGTAAAAAATTTAATGTTGGCGAATTGACTAATCTTAAAACACCTGATTTATATGTATTTTACAAGACACACGTAAATAAAGAATTGAATGAAAAAACCATAATATTGCGAAATGCGTGGATTAGTTTAGCTGAAAAAGAAGCAAGGAAAAAAGAGTGTAAAGAATATAATAAGGATATTATTTTATCTAATTTAGAATTTTTCCGTTCTTTAACATTAGAGATGCCAGATACTTTTATTCCTAAAATTAATGAAAAGTTAGCTGAAGCTGGGATTAAATTTGTTATACTTCCTTATCTATATGGCAGTAATTTTAATGGTATTACTAAATGGATTAATAAAGATAAATGTGTATTGTTAGCAATTAATGATTGTGGAAAGGATGCTGGTAAATTATGGTTTACCTTCTTTCATGAATTGGGTCATGCATTACAAAACAATAAAAGACAAATGACAATTTTCTACGATAATAAGGCTATATTGGATGACAATGAAAGGAAAGCTAACGAATTTGCTAAAGATTGTTTGATAGATAAACAAAAATATAATGAATTCGTTAATAAAGGGTGCTTTAACATTAATGAAATAGTTGCTTTTTCGAGAAAACTACAAATCCCTGAATTTATTGTTATTGGTAGATTGCAAAATGATGGTTTAGTTCCTTGGAATCTATATCAAGATAGAAAAGTACGCTATACTATACAATATGAAAAAGTATAATTGAATTTTTATTTTAAAATGTCGAGCATTTAAAGGATTATCCATAAAAATGGATAGTCCTTTTTATAGTTCTAACATGAGTATTTGAAATATATATAAAAAAATGTTATAATCTAATATTAGATATAGTTAAGTGAGATAAGAAAATGGAAACAAAAAATCAAGAATTAAAAGACAATTATTTAAAATATTCTCCAATGATTAGGCAATATCTTGATATAAAAGAGAAATATCCAGATATGATTCTTTTCTATCGTGTTGGAGATTTCTATGAATTATTCTTTAATGATGCAATTGTTGGATCAAAAGAATTAGAGATTATTCTAACAGGAAAAGATGCTGGAGTTGAAGAAAGAGTGCCTATGTGTGGTGTGCCTCATCATGCTGTAGATGTATATCTTGATACTTTAGTTAATAAAGGTTATAAGGTTGGGATAGTTGAGCAAGTGGAGGACCCAAAAGATGCAACTACTATTGTTAGACGTGAAGTAACTAGAATAGTTACGCCTGGAACTATCATGGATGATGGTGGAGTTGCTAGAGGTGAGAACAATTTCATTGTTTCTATTTCTTTTGTGAAAGGTAGCATTGTAAATAATATTAAAGATTATTTTGTTCTTTCATATTTAGATCTTACTACTGGTGAAGGATATGTTACTAATATTCCTAGCAATATTGATTTATTATATTCAGAAATTATTAAATTAAAAGCAAAAGAAATAGTTGTTAGTTCATCATTCAATACTGGTATTTTTGATGATTTAAGGAAGACTTATAATTTTATTATTTCAAAAGAAGATAATGTTGTCTTAACACCTTATTTTAAGAATTTAGTTGATGCTTTAAATAAAGAAGAAGTTAATACTTATTCTAGATTAGTTAATTATATTACCAGAACTCAACTTAGAAATTTAGTTCATTTGCAACATGTTATTAAATATGATGTTAATTCTTTTTTAAGAATTGATTTTGCTTCTCGTAGAAACTTAGAATTATTAGAAACATTGAGATTCCAAAATAAGAAGAATACATTAATATCAATTATTGATAAGACTGTAACAGCAATGGGTTCTAGAATGATTAAGAAGAATATCTTATTTCCATTAATTGATAAAGATAAGATTAATATAAGATTTGATATTATAGATTTATTCAAGAAGAATTATCTGACTAGTAATGATATTAGAGTTGAACTTGATAAGGTTTATGACTTGGAAAGAATTGTCGGTAAAATCTCTTATGAGAATGCTAATCCTAAAGATTTATTACAATTAAAGAAATCATTATTAGGTGTTAGTAATATTAATAGGCTTGCTAAGGAAATCAAATTAAATAAATATTTTGATTTAGATAGAGATAGTAACAAATATAAAGAGGTTTATACATTAATTGATGAAGCTATCAATGAAGATGCACCATTCTCATTAAAGGATGGTGGAGTAATTAAAGCAGGCTTTAATAAAGAATTAGATGATGTTAAATATATTAATAAGAATGGAAAAGATTTTATTTTGTCATTAGAAGCTAAGGAAAGAGAAAGAACAGGAATAAAGACTTTAAAGGTTGGCTTCAATAAAGTCTTTGGTTATTATATTGAAATTAGTAAGGGTGCACTTGCTAATGTGAAAGACGAATATGGAT
Organism: Bacilli bacterium; assembly: GCA_017450215.1. GTDB lineage: Bacteria > Bacillota_I > Bacilli_A > ML615J-28 > CAG-698 > RGIG3506. Next base: position 9,994 of record JAFSVH010000103.1, read on the forward strand.
TTATTAGAAAACAGACATTAGTGAATGCTGAAAGGTTTATTACTCAAGAATTAAAAGAGAAAGAAGCATTGATATTAAGGGCTGAAGAGAAAAGCTTAGAATTAGAAACTGAGATATTTAATGATATTCGAAATAAATGTAAAGAATATATTAATGTATTACAAGATTTATCTAAGATGATAAGTGAAATAGATATGTTACTTTCATTTACTAAGGTTGCTAATGAGAATAAATATGTTCGTCCTTTGATTAATGCTGATGGAATTGTTGATATTAAAGAAGGACGTCATCCAGTTATTGAAAATGCAATTGATAGTTTTATTCCTAATGATGTTTATTTTGATAATGATAAATTCATTATGTTAATAACTGGACCTAATATGAGTGGTAAATCAACTTATATGAGACAATTAGCTTTAACAATTCTTATGGCACAAATTGGATGCTTTGTACCTGCTAAATATGCTAATCTTCCAATCTTTGATTCTATTTATACTAGAATTGGAGCTAGTGATGATATTGTTTCTGGCTTGTCTACTTTTATGGTTGAAATGGAAGAAGTTAACAATGCTTTAAGCGGAGCAAGTAATAATAGTCTAGTATTATTTGATGAGATTGGTAGAGGTACAGCTACCTATGATGGTATGGCTTTAGCTCAAGCAATTTTAGAATATGTACATGAAAATATTAAATGTAAAACAATGTTTTCTACTCATTATCATGAGCTTACTTCTTTAGAAGAAGACTTAAAACATTTAAAGAATGTACATGTTAGTGCTACTGAAGATAAAGGAGATATTGTATTCTTGCATAAGGTTCAAGATGGTGCAATTGATAAAAGTTATGGTATTAATGTTGCAAAGCTTGCAAAATTACCTAATGAAGTAATTATTAGAGCAAGTGATATTTTGAATAAGTTAGAAAATAAAGATGATAATAAGAATTTAAAAAATAAATTATCAATCAAGAATTATGTTACTCCTTTAATTTATGATTCTAAAACTGAGCTCGAAAGCTATGTTTTAGGTGAAATTAAAAATGTTAATGTTTATGAGATGACTCCAATGGATGCACTTAATAAGATTAACGAATTGAAAAATAAATTAAATAAATAAACAAATTTATTAAATAAATTTAATAAATAAATAAACAAATTTAATAAGTATATTAATTATTATTGCAGAGGTGAATTATGGGAAGAATTGAAGTGTTAGATTCATCATTAATAAATATGATTGCAGCTGGTGAGGTTGTAGAACGCATTTCATCTGTTGTAAAAGAGCTTGTGGAAAATGCTATTGATGCTGGTAGTAATAGGATCAAGATTTCTTTGATGGAATCTGGCTTATCAGAGATTAGAGTGGCTGATAATGGTTGTGGAATGGATGCTAGAGATGCTGAAATGGCTATTCTTCCTCATGCTACAAGTAAAATTAGAACTAAAGATGATTTATTCTCAATTAGAACATTAGGATTTAGGGGCGAAGCCTTAGCTTCTATTGCTGCTGTTTCTAATTTTAAAATTATCACTAGTGATGATGGCTACCATGGTATTATGATAACTTGGAGAGAAGGAAAGCAAATTAGTATTGCTACACTTGCTCATCCTAAGGGTACAGATGTCATCGTAAAGAATTTGTTTTTCAATACTCCTGTTAGATTACAATCTCTACAATCACAAAATATTGAACTTGGTTATGTTGTAGATTATGTTTCTAAAATTGCTCTTGCAAGACCAGATATTGCTTTTGAATTATATAATAACAATAAAGTTATTATTAAGACTTATGGTTCAAATGATATATTAGAAACAATATATGCTATTTATGGTGCTAAAGTTGCAAAGAATATGGTGTCAATATTTGATGATAATGGCTTATTTAAAGTAAATGGCTTTGTATCAAAGATTGAAGAAACTAGATCAACTAAGAATAATATTGTTTTAACTGTTAATGGTCGTGTTATTAAAAATATGAGTATTGTTAATAGTGTTATAAGTGGTTATGGAAACAAATTGATGAATGGTAGATATCCAATAGCTTTAATAAATATTAAAGTTGATACTACTATGGTTGATGTTAATATCCATCCATCTAAATTAGAAGTAAGATTTGCTAGTGAAGATAAATTAAAAGAATTAATTAAGAATATCATTAATAAAACTTTAAATATGACAGATTTATCAATTAATATTGATGAAGAAAGTAACAAAGAAGTTGATGAATTAAAGAATTATACAAAAGATAATTTATTTTCTAGATATAAACAAGAAAGTAATGTTGATGAAAAGAAAGAAGAATTTGATGTTAATGCTTATGATGTTTTATCAACATTAGATAATATTGGTAAGGCAGAAGAAGAGAAAGAAAAGAAAAAAGACGAACCAATAATTAGTTCTCCATTTGAAGAAGAAAAACAAATCAGTGAATCAGATGATAAAAATGATGAAACAAATGATAAATCATTTGAAGAAGAGCCTGAAGATGTTGAAAATGAATCTTTATATGAAACATCATATGATGAGATGAATGATGGATTGATTAATGATTCAATTTTACCGTATGATAAATCATTAGATGAATCAATTGAGAAAATGGAAGAAACTGAAATAATGGAAGATAATACATTGGATGAATCATATGATGAATCATTTGATGAATTGAATGATAGTGAAGAACTTGATGATGAAGAGATTCCTTTTGAATATGAATCATTATTTGATGATACAACTGTTGATGAAGCAATTGAAGAATTGTTAGAAACAGATCGGAAATTTAATAAAGATAATTATAATGAAGAAGATACTGAACCTATAGAAATTGATGAAAAGACTCATGAAGCTATTTATTTAAATGAAGATATTTCTAAATATGAGACAATCTTTGATGATGAAATAACTAAAGAGAAGGTAAAAAGTGTTGACTTTGATGTGAATAAGGCTGAAATTGGCTTATCAGAAAAGATTAATTATAAAAAGGTTAAATACGAGCAATTAAGTTTTGAAAATGAACTGAATTTGACTGAAAAAGATGAAGAAACGGTTAAAAACTTACCATTTATGAATTATATTGGTCAATTATTTGGTACATATATTCTTTGTAATGATGAAAAGACATTTTATTTAGTTGATCAACATGCTGCAATGGAAAGAATTAATTATGAGAAAATAAAGAAGAATCTAAGTGAAAGTGACACTTTAACATACGATCTTCTTGTTCCTTTTACGATTGAATTCTCACCTAAGGAGAGTTATTTAGTTCGTGATTGCTTTGATGAAATAAATAAATTGGGTATTGAATTAGAAGAATTTGGGGTTAATTCATTTATTGTTCGTAAGATTCCTACTTGGATTTTTAGAGGAAAAGAGAAGGAATTTGTTGAAGAAATCGTTGCTAAAATTATTCAATCTAATGGTCAAAATTATGATAAAGCATATTTCCTTGACTCTTTATCAAAATCTCTTGCATGTAAGAAATCTATTAAAGGAAATGAATTCCATAATAAGATAGAAATTGAATATTTATTAGAAGAATTAGCTCATACATCTAATCCTTATACTTGTCCACATGGCAGACCAGTGATTGTGAAACTAACAAAGACTGAAGTTGATAAGTGGTTCAAGAGAGTTGTGGAAGAGAAGAATGAATAGGAATAATATTTATGTTATTGTGGGTCCAACTGCATCGGGAAAGACAAAACTTTCTATTGAATTAGCAAAAAAGATTGATGCTTGCATCATCAATGCTGATGCTAGTCAGTTTAGAAGAGGTTTAGATATTGGAACTGCAAAGATAAAAAAAGAAGAAATGGGTCAAATAGATCATTACTTAATTGATATAATTGACGCTGATGAAGACTTCTCTATTTACGATTTTCAATTATTAGGTAGGAAAATATTAAATAGAGAAATTGAGAAAAGAGATATCATTATTGTCGGTGGTAGTGGCTTATATATCAATGCTTTATTATTTGATTATGATTTGTCTAGTGAGAAGAGAGACAAGAGTGAAGAGAAATATAAAGACTTATCTAATCAAGAATTATATGAAATGCTTTGCTCATTAAATATTGAACTTGCACAAAAAACACATTTCAATAATCGTAATCGTGTAATCAGATATTTAGAATTAGCTCAAAGTGATTCTTTACCTAAAAAGGATCCTGTTCTTTTATATGATAATGTTCATATTTATTTTATTGATAGAGATAGAACTGAATTATATGATAGTATTAATAAAAGAACAATTGAAATGCTTGAATCAGGTTGGATTGAAGAAGTAAAAGGATTAAAAGAAAAGGGAATCAATTTAAATAAAATAAAAGAAATTGGTTATAAAGAGATTAATGATTATTTGAATGGATTAATTGATAAAGATAAATTAATTGAAATAATTAGTCAAAAGACAAGAAATTATGCAAAAAGACAAGTTACTTGGTTTAAACACCAAATAGATTGTAAATTTATTCAATCAATAAATGATATTGATGTTATTAATGATTCAATTGTTGTTTCTTTGAAAACTAATCTTTTAATTAATTCACAAAATGAGAATTATTATTTGATTTCTACACTACTTAAAATATATAAAAAAGTGTTTGATAATTATTTTAAATATAATGATATTAAAATTGATAATTTTAATAATGAAGATAATTTGATAATTTATTATTTTAAAAATGTAAATATTGATAAATTAAATTATGATTTAAAAAATATTAAAGCAAATCATCCATTAGGACAATATCTTGATGTTAGTATTAATTATATAAAGATTGATAATGATATTAATATTGAATCAATTGATATTGTTTGTGAAAAAATAAAAAAATATTTATCAATTGAAATCAAGAAAATAATTATATATGCTTGTAATCTTGAACTAAATATGAAATATAAATTTGGTTTAATTACACCATATCATAAACATAATCATATAGATATCTATATTAAAAGAGATATTATAGATGTTATCATTTATCCTTTTCTTGATATGTTTGATGCTGGGTTTGAATATAGTGATTTAAATGAATTAAATAATGTCATTAAATTGATTATAAAAAGAACGATATTCTTAATTAGAAAAGCAACATATGGTGATGATTGCTATAATGGTTTGCTTTCCTTGTTAGGTAATTTTTTAGGTTATCTAGCTTATAGTATTAAGAATAACCAAGATATAACCGAAATAAGTAATAATTATAATTATATATTTAAATATTTAAATATATTAGATACTTTTGATGATAGTGAATTGTATCATTTATTAATACAATTAGTAAAAGATAATGATGACGCAGTTTTATTGAAAGAAGCAGGAAGTATTGAAAAATATCGTTTATTTAAAGATATGATTTCTAGTCTTGATTATAATGATTTAGAAAAGATTCAAGAAGTATCTTTAGAATTCGAAAGAGCTAATGTTAGCATTGGTGAAATAGAGAATATCTTTATTGTTATAGTGTTCTATAATTTATTTAAGAAAATAATGTAATGAAATAGGATGGAAATATGAGTGATTATATAATCAAAGAAGCAATACTAAATGAAGAAAAAGAGAAAATAAGAAATTTTTTATCTACTCTTAATTTACAATATGAAAATGACATTAATTATAGTTTATATATGGTTGATAGTTATGGTAATATAATCGCTACCATTTCTTTGAGTGATTATATTATTAAATGTTTAGCTGTTTCAAATGAACATGAAGATGAAAATTTGGAAAGTGAATTGATTAATAAATTAATTGAAAAATTAAAGAATGATAATAAATTTTATTATTTAGTGTTTTCTTTAATTAAATATGAATCATTGTTTAAAAATTTTGGATTTAAGAAAATTGCATCAACTGATAAGACAATAATACTTGAATATGGTTCACCTTCAATTGATGTTGTCTTAGATAGACTTAAAAATAAAATTGAAACAACACTTGATTGTAAATTAGATTCATCTAGAGTTTGTAGTATTGTTATTAATGCTGATCCTTTCACAAATGGACATTTAAGTCTTGTTGAAGAGGGGATTGTTAGAAGATATGATTGTATATTAGTGTTCGTTGTATCAGATAATAAAGGTTTCTTTAATGAAAAAGAAAGATTATCACTTGCTTATGTTTCCTTACTTCCTTATGATAATGTTATTGTAGTGCCAAGCACTAGATACATTATATCTGAAATGACTTTTCCAAATTGTTATCTTGATAATAATAAATCATTATATGATAAAAATGAGGAATGGGCTAAGCTTGATGCATTAATTTTTAGAGATTATTTTATGGAAAAATTGAATATTTCTAAAAGATTTCTAGGTTCTGAAATAGATCATTATATGGTTCAATATAATAATGTATTAAAAGAAGTATTGGGTGATAAGGTAGAAATAATAGATAGAATAAAATTGGGAGATAAGCCAATTAGAGCTAAAGATGTAAGAGAACATATTATTAATGGTAATATGGAAGAAGTGCAAAGATTAGTTCCAAGAGGTTCATGGATGTTCTATAAACAAATTCTTGAAAGGTATAAGCATTTAAATTAATGGATAATAAATTTAATAATAAATTAAATAATAAAATAAAGGATAATAACAAGGAAAGACTTCAAAAATACATGGCTAGATGTGGTGTTGCTTCACGTAGAAAAAGTGAAGAATTAATTCAAGATGGTCATGTTAAAGTCAATGGTATGGTTATCACTGAAATGGGTTATAAAATATCTAAAGGTGATGAAGTAGAAGTAGATGGAGAATTAATATCTCCAGAAGAGATTAAGAAATATTATTTAATGAATAAACCTAGATCTTGTTTATCTACAGTAAGTGATCCTAAAGGAAGAAAGACAGTAATATCAATATTACCTGATACATTAAAGCAATATCGTCTTTTCCCAGTTGGTAGGCTTGATTATGACACTAAAGGAGTAATTATTCTTACTAATGATGGAGAATTTATGAATATGTTAGTAGGACCAAAGAGTAATGTTGAAAAAGAATATCTAGCAAGAGTTGTTGGTATAGTAACTAAAGAGGAATTAATGATACTTGAGAAGGGCGTTAGAATTAAGGATGATAATAATAAATATTATGAATCACGTCCTTGCTTATGTGAAATTGAAAGTGTTGATAGAGATAATAATTCTACACTCGTGAGAATTACTATTCAAGAAGGTAAATACCACCAAGTAAAGAGAATGCTAGAATACATTAATCACGATGTAAAAAGATTAACAAGAGTAAGATTTGGTGTTTTATCTCTTGGTGATATTAAAGAAGGCGAAATTAGAGAATTAACTATTCATGAAGTTAAACAATTGATAGCTGATAGTAAAACTAAGAAAAAATATGAACATGTTAAACTTAGAAGATGTTAATAGATTGATATAAAAATAAGTATATAAATAAGTATATGAATAATTATATAACTAAAAAAATACTATTAAAATCACAAAGACAATTTCTTTGACTTTTGTGACTATAAAGCATTTTTTATAATATAAAACTATTATATTATTCTAAGTTTTTACAGCTTTTTTAATATAAAAAGATAGATTTATAAAATTAAAATAAAAAAGATAAAATATTTGTCACCTTTGTATGTTTTGTTTTGTCTTTTATAGTGTAGGGAAAATGTTATGAGAAATATTTCTGAAGAAGAATTTGAATTAAAGTATAATTCTTATAAACCTATTATTTTTAATATTGCATATTCATACCTTAAGAATGTTAATGATTGTGATGATTTGGTTCAAGATGTATTTATGAAATATCTAGGTAGTGATGAGAAATTTGATACTTTAGATAATGAAAAATATTGGTTGATAAGAGTTACTATTAATAGTTGTATTAATAAATATAATAATTCATTGAATAAAGTAATTGTTAATGATGATTATGTAAATAATTATGTAAATAACGAAAGTATTAAAGAGGAATCAAATGATTCTAAAAATGAAATGTTTGAATTAATATGTTCGCTTCCCACAAAATATAAAAATATTATTATACTCTTCTATTATGATGATTTAAAAATTAAAGAAATTAGTCATATACTTAATATTAGCGAAGCTAATGTGAAGAAGAGATTAGAAAGAGCACGTAATATGTTAAGAAACAAAATAAAAAAGGAGGATTAATTTTATGAATAGAATTAATGACAATGATTTAGATAGAATGATTAAAGAATCTAAAGAAGTGATTGCGAAGTCTAATAAAGATAATGCAAAAGAAATCTATCAATTTAGTGCTAAAAAAATTGAAGTTAGAGAAACTGAGAAAAAAGGTTTTTTTAGTAATGTTAGAATTTTAAGATTATCATCTTTAGTGTTGATGAGTGCTTTTATCTTTGTTTTGGTTTTATCTATTGTTTTTTATAATAATAAAACTACTTATGTTACTAAAGTAAATTACAATGGTGATAATCAAGGTACTGTAATAACTGATAATGATGATAAAGAAGTAAAGAGTAGTAAGTTTTCTAAAAATGTTTCATCTCTTGATGAATTAAAAGAAATTATATCTAGCAGTGATTCAACTATTGCTCGTGATTATGAATCAGTAGCAGGGATAAGTATTGATGGCTATTCTTCATTTGGAAAAACTTTTGCAGTAGATGAATCTCAACTAGCAGATTCTAATAAAATAAGCATTAGTTCTACTTATAAAACTAACACTCGAGAAGAAGATGTCGATGAAGCAGATGTAATTAAGGTAAATGGAGATTATATTTATTATATTCCATCTACAATCAATTCTAATAATACTGATAGGACCAAGAGTTTAATTTATAATTATGTTTATATTTTAAAGACTGATGATGGAAAAATTGAAACTGTTAAAAAGATTGGTTATGGAGAAAATGTGGAAAAAATCAAGGAAAATGATGAAGTTGCACTTTATCATTCATCAACTTCTACACCAATTGATTTGTATTATACAGATAAATACTTAATTATTAGATTGAATGTATCTGAATATGATTTTGGTGCGATAAAGGATACAGATACTACTACATATTCTCGCTATCGTTATTATAATTATAGCAATGCTACTAAGATTGAAGTATATGATTTAGATAATTATGAACTAGTTACATCTATTGATACAGCTGGTTCTAACCTTTCTACAAGATTAATCGATAATGATTTATATGTTATTAATCAAAAGACAGTGGCCAATGATGATTTTCTACCTGTTATTCGTATTGATGGCATTACTTTAGATACTCCATTAAATAGAATATATTTTTGTCCAGGCTTTAGTAAGTTATGTAGTTTTTATGTTGCTATTTATAAGATTAATTTAGGTAAAGAGATTAATGTGAAAGATTATTATTTCTTATCACCAAGTGTCAATCAAATATATGTGACAAGTGATACAATTTATTTAATCAAGAATTATGGTAGTAAAAGCTTTGATGAAGTTGATGAAAGTGATAAAAATGGTGAAACTATCATTAGAAAGACATATACAATAAACACTATTCTTCCAATTTCTATTAAAGATGAAATATACGCTGAAAGCTATATTGAAGTTAAAGGAAATATTGATGATGAATATTGGATTGATGAATATGATGGCTATTTAAGAGTGGCTTCAACTGGTACATCTAGTTCATATAAAATGCTTGATAAATACATTTATGGTACATCAAAGTCTGAAATCTTTAATTATCTTACTATTTTTAAGAAGAATGAAGATGGTGAATGGGTAGAATATAGTGCTATTACTAAAGGACTTGGAGAAGAAGGAGAAAGAATCAAGAGTGCAAGATTTGAAAAAGATGTTGCTACTATTGTTACATTTAGACAAACTGATCCACTTTATTATGTTGATTTAAGTGACCCATTAAATCCAGTAATTACTAGTGAACTTAAAGTTTCTGGTTTCAGTGTATATCAACATCCATATAAAGATGATTATGTTATTGGATTTGGCTATGAAACAAATGAATCTGGATCTACAATTGGAATTAAAGTAGCACTTTATGATATTAGTGATAAATATAATGTTACACAAGTTGGAAATAGTATTGTTTTCTTAAATTCAAGTGAATCTATTAATGGAAAGAATAATTATGTTAATTATTCAACTGGAGTTTTAATTAATCCTAAAGAATTAATGTTAAGACTTGATGAAGATTTATTTGGTTTTGGCTTATATAAATCTTCTAGATATTATTTTGATAATGGATATAAATATGGATATGAGAATTTATATGTTGTTTTAAGGATTAATCTTAATTGTAAGACTCCATTAAGTATTTATTTTGAAGAATCAACTTCATTAAAAGAAAGCTCATATTATTATAGAAGATCATATGATAGAATGGTATTCGTTGGTGATTATTATTATCTATTAACAAATGAATGTGTATATAGTTATATTAATACAAGTGAAGGATTCAAAGGTGTTGATAAGAATAAATTAAATTAATAAATAAATTAATAA
>JAFSVH010000104.1 GCA_017450215.1 Bacilli bacterium
TGTGTAGTAACAGGGAATATGTTAGTCTGCCTAATATTACAAAAAATGCGACAATACCAGTGTAGTTATACTGTTACAACTAAAGACCTTTAATATGCGAAATTAAAAAGGATCCAACCGAAGTTAGATCCCATATCAGTGATGTTTATATATTTATTAATAATAATTAAGTTTATGATTAGATTTTTTGTCTAGTAACGTTGAACGAGTTGTATTGGTTAATGACATAATGAATATCATGTTTGTTATTTTGAGGATATTCTTCTTCTAGTTCAACGTTATAAAGATAATGATTATTATAGAAAGAGAACATGTAGTTAATCGCTGCACTTCTACTAGAGAAGACTTTTTTGATATCAACATGTTCATTTCTCATATAAGCATCATGGATCTTGTATAAGAACATTAGTTTTTCCTCCTCAATTTATTGATGTACATCTTTCTTGATGCGCCTACACATTAGACCCGCTCAAGAAAGATGAAAGATGTAAACGGTTACTTATTTTCTGTAACCGATTACAATTACTATATTTATTTTACTAAATATATACCTTTATATTTTTTGCAAATTAAAGAAGTTATATATAAAAAATCACCCGCAAATCTAGTAATGAGATTTACCGGTGATTTATATTGCTAGATGTTTTCTTATTTATCAACGTAATAGAAGGCGATTTCATCTAGGATGATCGCGTAATATTCGTTAATACTTTCGATGATGGTGAGTGGTTGAATCTTATCTTGAGAGTAGTTTATTGTTGTTACTTCACTGGTGAGTTCTTTATTGGTATAGAAGTGACCAAAAAGAGTTACTTTGGTAAATGTAGCATCTGTTGGAAGAACAAATTCAAAGTGGAATATGGAGTGAGGAGTGTCACTACCTTCATCTTTGAAGATGCTGATAATATGACCGATCGCTTCATAGTCATATCCATCAACATAGCTATGGTAGACCCAATGATCATCGACATATTCATTTTTTGTTTTAAAGTCTTGTGTCCCTGTAGGAGAGCCATTTGTTTTATTTAGTTCCCAATAGCTACCACCTTCTTCTCTTGGACCTTGGTAATAAATATCAGAGAATGTAAAAGAGACTTTCTTTTCATTTACTATCGGAACAGATGGTTCACTTGAACTATGTTTAACTAATGTTAAAGGAAGAACAATTGCTAGTGTCACCGCTACCGCTAAGAGACTACCTAATAAGATATATAATGTTTTCTTTTTCATCACAAAATACCTCTGATATGATTCATTTTATCCTATAGATTGCCACAAAAGTGCCACAATAAAATGAATCATATCAATATTCTTTATATTGTTCTTACATATAAGAGATGTTTTTCTCTTTATATTTATTTTTAACTTGGCTCTTATCATTTGGATCAGGATAGCCAACATAGATGGCACAAAATGGAGTTAATCCAAATGATAAGCCAAGTTCTTTTTTAATTTCTTTAGCGCGAGCTTTACTTGGATAGATGGCACACCACACTGCGCCTAAACCTAAGTCATGAGCAGCTAAAAGAATATTTTCTGAGGCAGCGGAGAGATCACAATTTGATAAATCATGTTGAAATGGGACGCTACGGAGACTTTTTACACATGGGATGATAATTAACGGAGAGTCATATTTTCCAAAGGGCATATGAGCGATGACTTTGTCTTTATTTTCTTTTTCTTTGATCACGACAAAGTGCCATGGCTGAAAGTTCATCGCACTTGGAGCAGACATTGCCGCTTTTAGTAATGTATCAATCTTTTCTTGTTCGATTTCTTTAGAAAGAAACTTTCGAACAGATTTTCTTGAAAAAATGTTTTCGATTGCATCCATATCAATATCCTCCAATAAAGATGTTATCTACATTGTAACGATATGGATGAATTGAAAACAAATAAAAAGAAAAGAATTATTTTTATAAACCAAAGTCGTTAATCGGAATCGAGTTTAAATCTTCTAAAGAAAGATTGGAGATTTCTTGTTCATCTTTAATGATACCGATTCTTTTGGTGTTTCTTTTAGAAAAGGGAATTAATTTAACTAGAGGGATACCATCATTTAAAACAATGATCGATTCTTCTTTTCCATCAATGAGGAGTTCTAGATAATCATAAAAATGTCGTTTTAGTTCTTTAATATCAATGTTCATATGAATTTAGTATTCCAACCAATGTCATAGGAAGTTTAAGTTTATCTCTTGTAAAAAATATAAAATTTGTTATAGTTGAATTAGAGGATGCATCCTCTTACTACTGAATCGTCTAATTCATCAAAAACAGTAGTAGCGCGGCAATTATAACAAAGATAATTGCCTTATGTATTATACGCATTGCCTCAATACCTCCTTACGAGCGTAAAGAGTTATAAGAGGGATGCATCCTGCCGGTGTTAACCGGCATTTTTATTATAATATGAAAAAATACAAACACAATAAATTATTTGTATTTTTTATATATTTGTATTTTTTATTTATTTTAAAATGTAATTATTTATAATTTAATTGGTTTTCTTAAGTGAGTTCACTTTATCAACCATTTCATTTAATGATTTTAATAAATCATCAATATCGATGTTTTCATTATCACCAGTGAAAGGGGCTGAGTTCTTCTTCATGCTGTTAACATTATAAACAAGTTGATCAATGGAAACGTGATATACTTCACTCATTTTTTTAAGAACAGAAATGCTTGGTTCACTTCGATTTGTTTCATAATTCCCTAACTGATAATATTTGACTCCAATTTTATCTGCGGCTTCAGTTTGTTTTAAGCCAGCCTTGATTCTAAATCTTTTAAATCTTGCACCTAAATTCATAATCATATTTTATTCATTTATTGTATTTTTTACAAATTAAATGAAAAAGGTGATGCTTAGTCGCACCACCTTAGATTGGTTAAAAATGAATGTTATCAAATATAGTATATGTTGACAGTAACACAGGTACCACCGCCATCATCTCCCATAATTTCAGGTTCAATTTTGATGATCATTTCGTTTCCTGTGACAGGATAATATCTACCAGCTACTGGTTCTAAACTTTCAACTTGTGAACCAGTATTTTGCCAAATTGAATATCCGTCACAACCAGAAACACTGATTTCAAAGCAAACGTCTTCAGGACTTGTTGGTGGAGTTACTGGTACAAAAGCAACATACAAGAATTCATTAACGCGTGAA
>JAFSVH010000011.1 GCA_017450215.1 Bacilli bacterium
AATAATAATTATAATAATTATAATTATAATAATTATTATTTATTCAAATTCTATTGTTGCAGGAGATTTAGATGTACAATCAACTAATACTCTATTTACTCCTTTAACTTCATTTACAATTCTTCTTGAGGTAATATCAATTATTTCATAAGGTATTCTAGCCCAATCAGCAGTCATAAAATCACTTGTTTCAACAGCACGTAAAACAACTGCATAATCATAAGTTCTAAAATCACCCATAATAATATAATCAATATATTATTAGATTTCTTTATTTATATTTATTGATATTTATTTATTATTTATTGCTTCATTCACAATATCTATAATATCAGAAACATTCACATTGTATTCTTCTTTTAAAAAGCTCCAAAATGAAGGAAAATTAAATCTTTCATTAATAGATTTATTCAATAACACCATATTACCTAATCCTAAATCATAGTCTCTCATTTCCATTAAATAACTTCTTCTTTTAGGCTTTCTACCAACTTTTTTAAATAAAGACAGAAGCACATAAGTTTCTGGTACAGTTGCGATTATATCTGCTATTAATTCTTTATCACTATTTTCATAATATGTACTATAACCATATATTGAACCATCATCAAATACTACTAAGAATAAACCACTAGGACCACAAGCACCATTTGATGAAGAATAACAAATCAATGGTTTTTTATTCTCTACTTCTTTTAAATTTTCATATGTAAATACTTTAAACATTGTTTCTCCTTAAAATAAAAGTTTAAATAATAGAAGATATAGACAAACCGTACCATCTATACCAATTTGGTTTTTATTAGTTATATTAACTATCATCATATTATTTAATTAGATAACTCCATAACCTATTCACTCACATAAAAGATAACCTGATAATCTTAATCTACGTAATCTATTGCCACACATGAGGTAGCCATGTGAAAATATGAAATAAGAAAATATATCTAATCGGTATTATTTCTCATTAAAACTTATAAATATTAATATTATTATTTTTAACGTAATACATACTAAACAGTAGTATGTATTACATTAACAGATTCCTTAATTCTCTTTATATCTGAATGAAAGATAACTTTCTTTTCTTTTAAATCTTCAGCTAACTTATAGAATAATTATCATAATAAAATAATATGATTACTGTTCTATATTTATAATTTAACATATTAACATATGCTATCAATTCTCCATCCTTTTTTTCACCATCTGAAGTATTTGGGAGTTTATTTATATAATCAACTGAAATAATTAATTTATTATTTTTCTTTTTTCTTAAGAAATCTATACATTGATTAATTGTTACTCTTATTAACCAATTCTTTTCATGCATTTCATCTTTAAATTCTTTATTCCGTTTATAATACTTAAAAAATACTTCTTGTACAATATCTTCAGAATCTATAATACTAAATGTATAATTGTAAGCTAAACATAATAAATATTTATAATATAAATTATATTTCAATTCGAACTGTTCATTAGTCAACTTTAAATATCCTCCCAATTAAAATTTTAAGTATTACATATATTAATACGATTGAGATAGTAAAAAGGTTACAAATAAATAATTATATTTATAAAAATTATTTAATATTTCTTTCACACTTTAAATATATCATTTTTAATACTATTAGTCTTTATAATATTTATTCAAGTATTAACAATACCAATATATTTATTTCAATATTCACTAAATTATGCATTAGTTTACCATTTATAATAAAAAGCAACACGCAAAAAATGTGTGTTGCTAACGCAAATCAATGGGTTACTTTCTATTCATTAGATGTTATTATATCAGTTTGTTATTTTGTTAAAATAAAAGAGGAGCTTTATTAAAAATGAACATAAACAACCCATAAAAAAATTGTGATAGATTTCTCGTATCACAATTACTATCTATATTTGGAGGCTCCTGTCGGATTTGAACCAACGATCAGGGTGTTGCAGACCCACGCCTTACCGCTTGGCTAAGGAGCCATTCAATTACATAAACCATTATATCACGATTTTTTAAAAAGTAAAGATAAATAACTCTTAAAATTAAGTAAAGGGAGAAACAAATGTTTCTCCCCTTTATGTTTATTATAAAGCTGTTGCTTTATTTACAAAAGCTTCTTCCCATGTTGCAGCAGCACCCTTAGATACTGAATATTTACTAGCTACACTTGCTACAGTGTTAGCTAATGTCATTGTTTCTTCACAGTAATCTAGGAATCTACCAATCATTCTCATTTCATGAACATAATTAAGTTCAGTTAAACCAGTAACTTCATCATATGATGTTCCAGGAACAAACATATTACTGAAATTAATAGCTTTCAATTGAGTAATTGATAATTGTAGTCCATGGGCTTCTGTTGACCAGTTAACTACAAATGAATCATAATTATCATTTGAATAACCACTAACTGTGACAACTGCAGCAGTTAATGAATCTTTAGCAGGTGAGTCAATTGTTGTAACAATTGAACCACTATTATTAGATGCATATTCAGGGCCAATTACTTCACCATCAACGAAAGTACCAGCACCAAATATACCATCAACAGCTTCAGCAACAATATCACTAATATGAGCAATATCTAAGATTCTAGATCTTGCAATATAAATGATTAATGTTTCTAAATCACTACCAGTTAAATCACTAGCATTAGTTACACTACTAATGTCACCACCAAACTTCGTTTCAACGAAGTCAATCAAATCAACAAGTAAGTCAATTTCATAATTCCATTCAACTGGAGTAAGTGAATATTCAGCTTTCTTCCAATCAGAAATACTATCTAATGCTTTATCTAAAACTTCAGATACAATTGGTTGTAATGCAGTTGAAGCATTAAGAATCATTAATGGTTCTTTCATTGTAGCAGGATCTAATGTTGAAGAAGTTTGACCAAATGTATCAAGTACAGTTAATGCCTTCAATATCTTAGCAAATTCACCATAAGGTTTTACACTTCCTTCAACTTCAGGGTTAGCCCATGAGTCGATTGTATCGATTCTAGCAACAACCTTAGTCTTAATAGAAGCTGTTAATGATTCATTACCATTAATAATACTCTTTAATAATGTTCCAATTGAATCTTCTAAAATAGTAGATTCACAAATAATATCACTTAATAGATAACTATCAGAATCTGTTGCAATTGCAGTCTTGAATGTTTCATAATTGAATGAATCATATTTAATATTATATTCATCATTTAAGTCTTTTAATACCCAAATCAAATGAACTTGATCATTTTCAACATATTCCATTCTAGTTCCACTTTCAGGTTCAGCAATCTTACCATTTAAGCTACCATTATATAATAAATCAGTTAATGTATTAGCACATGTACCAGATACAATATCAGATCCACTTATAGCAGTACTAATATCACTCTTGCTCTTAGAAAGAATTGTATCAACATCAAATGTGAATTCACTTAATTTAGCACCATTTAATAAGATATTAATACTTGTAAGTAGACTTCTAATTTCACCACTTACTTTAACCTCAAGAACCATATGGTCATTCCAATAATTATCATTAACTACTGATGTTTCACGTACAACTAAATCAATAGTCTTCATATCAAGAATATGAGATGCAATTGTATCTCTTAAAACAGTAGATTCGAGTAATACACCAACTTCATCTACATAACGATCATCACCATTAAGTGCATATTTATTAGCAGCATTAATATCATTAGTTAATCTAGTTAAATTATTTTCATCAAAGTTATTGATGTCAATTTCTCCAAGTTCATTCTTTAATACTAAACTAGCTGCATCAATGAATTTAGCAAGTTCACCATTTAAGCCATTACTTCCATACCAATCTAATCCTTCTCTTGTATAAACTAAATCATTATTCTCTAAATTAGGAATGATAGTATCACAGATAATAATTGAACTTAATAACTTCTCTTTATTATTAACATCAAGACAAGCATTAACATCAATATCACTAGCACTAGATAATGAATAATGACCTTCACCATCAGGCTTTACAACACTCTTGAATGCCTTAAGTAATGCTTTAATTTCTTGTTTCCAGCTATGTCTTAATAAAATATTTGCTTCATTAACATAAATAACAGTAGTACCTTCTGTTTCTCTTGTATCAAGATCTATAACATACTTTCTAACCGTATTAGTTAATACTGCAGAATCAAATATAATATCAATAGAATCATCTGACTTATCTAAGATAGAATCAGCATTAATATTGTTAAAGTCAACATTAATAGTCTTTTCAGATGTCATAGGATCAACTGTAGTAAACATCTCTTGAATACCTTTGAATATCTTTCTGATTTCTCCAGGTGTTTCATCTTGATCATACCAGAATGATGATGATAATACATAATAATGATCTTCATTATCTTTTGGAATAAAGATTGTTCCACCTTCTTTTTCTACTCCTAGATATGTTACATTACTTTGATCATATATTACTTTTACGATTGTTTCAGATACTATGATTGAACTTAAGATTATATCTAAATCTTCATCACTTGCTTCTAATACCTTATTAGCATCTACATCAATATTATTAAGATCTACATCATCTCCAAATACAACCTTAATAGCTTTAATCATATTCTTGATTTCAGTCTTCCATCCTACTTCATCAATCTTTTCTTCATTTACTAAGATTGTAGTGTCTCCACTTCCATCAGGATTTCTTGTATCTAAATCTACAATATATTTCTTAATTGTATTTGTTAAGACTTGAGAATCTAACATTACATCAAATGCATCATCATCTTTATCAAGAATTGTATTTGCATCAATATTGTTAAAGTCAACATTAATAGTCTTTTCAGATGTCATAGGATCAACTGTAGTAAACATCTCTTGAATACCTTTGAATATCTTTCTAACTTCACCATAATTATAAGACTTAACAGCTAACTTACTAACATCAATAGCACCATAACTATCATCAATAGTTATTTCACCATTAATTAATGCACCAACATATTTATTATTAATATATAATCTTAACATTTTGCCTTTAACTAAAGACATATCAAGAATATTTACTTTTTTATTTGCACTATTATAATTAAATGCAACATTCTCATTATCTAAAGTATCATACCAGAATGATGATGATAATACATAATAGTGATCTTCATTATCTTTTGGAATATAAATAACTCCACCTTCTTGGGCATCACCTAAATAATTAATATTACTTTGATCATATATAATCTTTACAATAGTTTCAGATACAATAACAGAATCTAAAATATCATTTAATTCTTCATCACTAGCAAGTAATACCTTATTAGGATCTACATCAATATTATTAAGATCAACATTAGAACCAAATACGAACTTAACAGCTTTAATCATGCTCTTAATTTCTTCTTTCCAGCCCTTTTCATTAATCTTATCATTATTAACTAGGATTGTAGTGTCTCCACTTCCATCAGGATTTCTAGTATCAAGGTCAGATACAATCTTCTTTACACTTTCAACAAGGATTCTTGATGATAAGAATGTATCTAATTCACTATCATTGCAATCAAATAAATTATTTAAACTTATATTATCTAAATCAACATTACCACTTGGGAATAATAATTGAAGTGAAGTAAATAATGCTCTAAATTCACCGCACTTAACTTCATTACCTTCCATGTAGTCATTCCACTCGATTTCACCTTCAGGTAATACTAATATTGAATTTTTTTCTGCTTCTCCTTCAATGAAACCTTTAACAGTGTCAACAAGAATTTGACTCTTTAAGATTTCACCAACTTGGTCAGCTTCTACATATTCTTCAACATAATTATTGTAATCCATAACTTTGTTGATTGTAGCATCAATCAAATAATATTTACCTTCACCATCTTTATAAAGCTTACCACTTGCTTCAATTGCAAAGCCAAGTAAAGCATTATATTTTTGATATTTAGTACTTTCAAATGTAGCTTCCTTAATTACAATTGGAGTATTTAAATAACCAATTGTAATATCATAATTATTATTTCTAGCATTATATGTTGATAATGTAGCAATACCATATAAATCAACATTTTCACCAATTTCATCATTAGAAAGAAGTTCTAATTTAGAAATCAATTCATCAATATTATCATTGTTATAAACAATGTGCATATCACTATTATCTATAACTCTTCTACTGATCATTTCACCATCTTCAGCTTCAATTGAATTTGTTAGTGCTACTACATTATTCAATATATCACTAGATTCAAATTCTAATGAACCTAAATCAACATTATCACCAAATAGATAATGAACAGCTTTGATTAAAGCTTTTAATTCAGTAGCAAGATCAGTAATCTCATTTACAACTAATCCATAACCAGCTTCACTTACTGTACTAACTAAATAAGATTTAATTGTTTCAGTAATAATAATTGATGCTGTTAATTTATCAATATCATTTTCGGTAATATTAGTAATCTCAGAAATCAAGGCTTCACTATTAAAGCCATCACCACTAATTAAAGCACTTCCTACAGTTGTAATAGCATTAAGAACTCTTCTGATTTCTCCACTCTTTCTTGCTTTTACACTTACTTTACTACTATCAACTTCACTATCAAAATTATATGTTCCGTTTTCAGTATAACCAACTAATTCATCATTTACATAGATATCAAATCTGAAAGCACCTAATTCATTTAATTTATTATTTGGATTAGTTACCTTTAATACTTTAGCAGTAATATTAAATATTACTTCATCATTTAAGATAATATCTTCCCATTCATCATCCTTAATTAAATCCACACCTTTAAGAATTGATAAATCAAAGCTTCCAGTAGGATTACCTAATTCATCAACCTTTGTATTAGCTTTCACAAAGTCTCTTAAAGAGTTAGTAATCAATTTAGAATTTAGAAAATCTTCAAATGCTTCACTAGGTAAAGTTAATACTTCAAGGAAATTTTCTTCACTAGCATAAGGTATTAACGTCTTTGCTGAAGCTAGTAAAGATTTAATTTCTTGCTTAGTCCAAATATCTTCATCATCTAAACCACTAATTTCAAATCCCAAATCAGCTCCACTTGATGATAAAGCAAATTTAATTAAGTTACCGAAATTCTTTACAATGAATTTACTTTCAATAACACTACTTGAAATCTTATTAATTTGTTCTTCACTAACAGCAGTAAAATCACCATTAACAAGTGGAATAATTTCCTTAACTGCATTAAAGATACTTCTTAATTCAGTTTCAGTCCATTCTTCTTCAGTTAAAGTAACTAATTCTAGACTTTCTTCAGTACTAATAGATGAAATAACAAATTGTAATACATTTGTTAGATTACGTTTAAATAATCTAGATTTAGATAAATGTGTAACAATCTTATCAATGTCTTCATCTTTAAGTTCAGCTAAAGCATTTTGTGCTCCACCTTCAGTGAAGATATTCATATCAACTAATATTTTTGCAACCTTTAAAAGACTAGATAATTCTTCTTGTGTCCAGCCATTACCAGCTGCAATTTCTTCTTCAGTAAATGTTTGGAAAGTGAATCCATTAAGTACGCTATCATCACCCATTTGACTAAGTAACATTTCAATTAAACCATTCAATGAATTAATAATGATATTAGATTGTGCTAAATATTCACCTAATTCATCAATAGTTTGTTCAGAAATATTAGAAATAACATCCATTGGATCAGTATCTTCAGAGATGTTTGTTAGACCAGATTTAAATAATACAATAGCTCCATTAATTAATGGTGTTAATTCTTCTTTCCAGTTAATATCTTTATCAATAGAAATATATTGACTAACTTCCTCAGGTAATTGTTTTAATCCATAATCAACAAAGATAGATAATGATTTATCCATTAATTGTGAATCAAATATTGCTTCAACTAAATCATTAATCTTATCAAAATAAATATCATTAAAATCAAGATTCTTAATGGCACTACCATCAATACCAAGTTCTAATACTTTAGAAATAATGGTACCAATCTTTGAAATTTCAGTTCCCCAATTTTCTATTCCCTTAACACTATTAATTACTTCTTCACTATCTAAACCTAAAGATTCAATTGATTCTTTAATTTCATCCATAGTGAATACATAATCAATTGCATAAGGTACAACCTTTTGTAATATTTCAGTATCACCAATTGACTTAAATATCTTTTCAACAGTCTTAGGATCAAAATCTAAAAAGCTGATTTCTTCTTTTCCACTATTGAATTCTAATAATGATAATACATCAACAAATGAATAACCAAATTTTTGAATATCAGATATATAATCGATACTCATGAATTCATCAATATCAACATCCTTTAAGATATCCCCAATTTCAGGAGCTTCTTCTTTTACCTTATCACTTAAGCATACAAATTCTAATGCAACAGGAACAACAACATTAACAATCTCAAGCTTACTTAATTTTTCTATTGCTAGATTAAGATTATCTTCAGTGATTGTAGATAAATCTCCACTAGATACTTTAGAAATAAAATCCTTATCTCCACCAGCTAATGTTTGTAATATATCAGCTACATCGGTCAATTCTTTTCTTAATTTGAATTTTTGATTTTTAGCTAATTTCTCATTTTCAATATTAATCTTAAACAATTCATCAAATACTAATTCATCAAGTCCTGCCCCATCGAATTTCACAATTCCATAAACGAAACCTGGAATAGTTCTACTTCTATATTCAGTAAATACACTTAAATATTGCTTCATATCATCAGGGATTAAACCATCAAGAGGACTTCCTCCTTGCTCTTCAACTAAGACAGCATCAGAACCAAGTAATACTAAATCATAAGTAGTTTCATGACTCTTAAGTTCAACTGTATCATTAATAGCAGTAACTACACTAGAAAAACCAGCAAAAAGGAAGAAGAATAGAACTGCTACTAAAACACCCTTTAGTGTACCAATTCCAAGTCCACCTAATCTTGAGAATTTCTTAAGCTTTGGTTTAACCATTTTACCTTTTTCGTTTTTAACTTTTTTAGGTTTAAAGAATATCAACCAAATAATATCAAAAATAATCTTATATAAGGTAATAGCTAGAATTATCGTTACAATGAAATAAACAATTCTAATTATCATTTCAACTGCACCCATAATGATACTCATAGTTACAGTATCACTTGCATCAACAGCACCGAATAAATAATCTTGCAATAATTGTGAGATTAATTCTCTTCCTGTCGTAAGTGCGTAACCATCACCTATAGGCACATTAATGTTATAAGATGACAAATTAAAATCGAGCAAGAACGATGCTACAGGCCTCATAAATATTAAGCCTAATACGATTACAATTGTCGTTGCAGCAAAATAATAAATTGATTTTCTAGTACCTCTAATTAAACCAATTAAAGCTCTAAATACTACTACTACAATAAATAATATATTTAATGCTAATAAAATATTATCAACAGTTAAAAGTTGTGAGAAATCCATAATGTCCTCCCTTTTTAATTTTTGATTAAAAATCAAATCTTATTTTAATAGTTTACCATATTATTCTTAAATTGTTAATAAAATATAAATATAAAAAAATCAATTGAGATAAATTCAATTGATTTTTAATTAATTTATATCATTATTTAATTATCTTCTGCTTCTTTTTTGAATCTTTTTCCTAGCGACAATATCCAATTTTCAAATTTCTCTTGATAGAAATATGAAATAATAGCAAGAAAGATAGCTACTACTCCAATGATAATCCATACAATAATACCCCATCCAGAAAATGGAATAATTGTTCCACTACCTAAATAACAATAAGCAGCAACTAATAGTGGTCTAAATACAACAATAACAAAACTAAAATAAGCAAAATTCATTTTTCCTAGTCCAGCAAACATACATAATATATCATCTGGAAAGAATGGTAATATTTCCATCATAGCAAAAGTTAATTTGCTTTTTTTACCTATTAAATTAGTATACTTGTCTATTTTATCTTCTCCTACTATCCACTTTAATACTTTAACACCAAATATTCTACCAATTAGATAATCAATTATTGATCCGATTATTACTCCAATACTAGCTAGGATAGTAGCTGTTAAAGGAGACCAAATCTGAATACCTGAAATATAACAAAGTAAGGCAGGCATTGGAAGTATTACAACCTGAATGATTTGAAGCAAGATAAATACTAGCATTCCCCATTCACCACTATTTCTTATCATGTTTACAATAGCATCTAATTTCTCTTCATCACTTGATTTATCTGATAAATTAAGTGCACTATTAGCAATAAACAAAGAAACAAAGACAGTAAAACCAAATATAATCATTATAAAGGTTGATTTATATAATGCATCTTTCTTCAATATTAAGAATATAGTCATTAGAAGCATACCTAAAAAAGTAATAATACCTAATATACTTCTAAATAATACACTCCATGATGAAAGAAAGGTCCAGATTCCAATTGTTAGAAATATACATAAAATAAGTGAAATAAAATATACAATTAATTTATGAGTTTTGTTCAATTTAATCACTCCTTTTTTTTTATTATACCAAACTTAATAATAATAAAATATTGGAACATTTATTAAATGTCCCAATATTATTTATTTTTAATATAACTTTAAGTTATTATTGTTGATTTTCTTCAGCAATTTCTTTTACTTGATCGTATTTACTTAAAGTTTGTTCTAATTCATTAAAATCAACTAAACCAGTACCAGCAGGGATTAATCCACCGATAATGATATTTTCCTTTAAGCCATCAAGAGTATCTTTCTTGCCACGGATTGCAGATTCAGTTAATACTCTTGTAGTTTCTTGGAATGATGCAGCTGACAAGAATGAATCAGATTTTAGAGAAGACCGAGTTATACCAAGTAAAACTGGTTTAATGATTGGTCTACGCTTACCTTCCTTCAAGCATTTTTCAAAGATGCTTACCATTTCACTTCTAGATACATAAGAACCAGGTAATAAATCTGTATCTCCTTCATCAATAACTAATACTTTTTGAAGCATTTGTTTAATGATGATTTCAATATGCTTATCACAGATATCAACACCTTGACTTGTATAAACTTTTTGTACTTCAAATAGAATGTACTTTTCAACATCGCTAACTGTTGCTACTCTTAATAATTCTTTTGGATGAATTAAGCCAGCTGTTAATTTATCACCAGCCTTAACTTCATCACCCTTCTTAACAATAGCAGTCTTACCAGCATCTGTGATGTAAGCTTTAGTTTCATCAGTTACTGGGTTATATACTTCAATCTCAGTTCTATTATCTTTTTCAGGTTTAATGCTTGAAATTTTACCACTAATTTCAGAAATGATTGCTTTTCCTTTTGGAGGTCTAGCTTCAAACAATTCTTGTACACGTGGTAAACCTTGTGTGATATCTTCACCACCAGCAACACCACCTGAGTGGAATGTTCTCATTGTAAGTTGTGTACCAGGTTCACCAATTGATTGTGCAGCAATAATACCAACAACCTCACCCTTTTCTACAACCTCACCAGTTGTAAGGTCTGAACCATAACATTTAACACAAACTCCATTAGGGCAGTCACAAGTAAGAAGTGTTCTAACACCAACTTCTGTAACACCACTCTTTTCAATTTTGTCTGCTAAATCAGCATCAATGAATTTATTAGCTTCGCATAATAATTCACCAGAAGGACTATAAACAGGTCTATATGTATATCTACCTCTAATTCTATCCTTCAAGTTAACAACAATAGTACCATCATCTTGAGCAAGTTGCTTTACAATCATACCCTTGTTTGTCTTACAATCATCCATTGTGATTGTAACATCATGACTTACGTCAACAAGACGTCTTGTTAAATAACCAGATTCAGCTGTCTTTAAGGCAGTATCTGTAGATCCTTTTCTTGAACCATGTGAAGAAATGAAGAATTCAGACATTGACAAACCTTCACGGAATGAAGATCTAATAGGGATATCCATACTTTCACCATTAGGCTTAGCCATCAATCCTCTTATACCTGATAATTGAACGAAGTTATCAACACTACCTCTGGCACCAGAGTCACTCATCAAATAAATATGGTTGTGAGTATAATGCTTCTTAACGTCACCAGCAATATCTTCTTTAATCTTGTCTTTAGTTTTACCCCAAAGGTCAATCTTAAGCTTCTTTAATTCTTCTTTAGTGATTAAGCCACGTTTGAACATTCTTTCGAAATCTTTAACTTGCTTATCTGCATCTTCTAATCTAGCTTGCTTTGTACCAATAACCTTAATGTCATCAACTGATACAGTGATTCCAGATACTGTAGAATATTTAAATCCTAAATCTTTCATCTTATCTAGTGTCTTAGAAGTTTCAGATAACTTAAAGTGTTTAAATACTTCAGAAATTACTATTCCTAAGAATTTCTTCTTAAATGGATGAGGAATTACATGTTCTTTATTATATGGAACTCTTTCAGCTTTTAATTCTTCAGCTTCACTTTCACTAATCCATTTATTAACTTCTTCTTTAATGTTCTTACCCTTATCAATAAAGAATCTATCACTAGTCTTGATTGTTAGATTCTCAACAGTAGCTTCATTGATGTAAGGCATATTAGGTCTAATCTTCTTTTCACCTTTTTCATCAAAGTATTCAACATCTTTAGGGAAGATAGTATTGAAAATAATCTTTCCATAAGTAGTAATTAAATACTTCTTCATTTGTTCTTCAGTGAATCTATCATTCTCCATAGCTTTAGCTGGTAATACAATTCTTGTATGTAATGTAATTATATTATTTTCATAAGCTAATTCTACTTCTTTAAGATCCTTAAATACTGTTCCATTCTTTGGATCCTTATCATCTTCAATTGTAAGATAATAATTACCTAATACCATGTCTTGAGATGGAGTAACGATAGGCTTTCCATCTTTAGGAGCAAGAATATTCTTAGAAGCTAACATTAAAAGTCTTGCTTCAGCTTGAGCTTCTTCAGAAAGTGGTAGATGCACAGCCATTTGGTCACCATCGAAATCGGCATTGAATGGAGGACATACTAGTGGGTGAAGACGAATTGCCTTTCCTTCAACAAGTTTAGGTTCAAATGCTTGAATACCAAGTCTATGAAGTGTAGGAGCACGGTTTAATAATACTGGGTGTTCTACAATAATCTTCTCAACTTGACTCATAGCATCTGGATGACCTTCATCAATCATTTCTTTAGCTTTCTTAATACCAATCTTAGCTTGTCCATCATCACTCTTTAATTTACTATCTTCAATCAATTCATGAATGATGAAAGGCTTGAAAAGAATAAGTGCCATTTCACGTGGAATACCACATTGATACATCTTTAGATCAGGACCAACAGCGATAACACTACGTCCAGAATAGTCAACACGCTTACCAAGTAAGTTTTGACGGAAACGTCCTTGTTTACCTCTTAATAAATCTGATAAAGATTTAAGTGGTCTATTCTTTTCAATAACAACTTTCTTGTTACGTTTACCATTATCAATTAAAGCATCAACAGCTTCTTGAAGCATTCTCTTTTCGTTCTTTGTCATTAATTGAGGAGCACGATTTTCAAATTGCTTCTTTAAACGATTATTACGATTTAGAATTCTACGATATAAATCATTTAAGTCAGTTGTTGCAAATCTACCACCATCTAGTTGAACCATAGGTCTTAAATCAGGTGGGATAACAGGAATAACATCCATAACCATCCATTCAGGTTTGTTATCACTCTTCAAAAATGCTTCAGCAACTTCAAGTCTCTTGATTAGTCTTTCTCTCTTTTGCTTAGTAGCATCATTTAATTGTTCTCTTAATTCTTTTACAAGATTAGGTAAATCTAGATTTCTTAAAAGAACTTTAATAGCTTCTGCACCAGTCATTGATGTAAAAGTATGTCTTCCAAATCTACGTTGTAATTCGTTGTTTTCTTGTTCAGATAAGATACGATCCTTCTTTAATCCTTCGATTTGACCAGGATCTACAACAATGTAAGATGTTAAATAAACAATACTTTCAACTTCTTTTGACTTAATATCTAATAATGTGGCAATCTTACTTGGAGTATTCTTTAAAAACCAAGTGTGAACTACTGGAGCAGCTAATTTAATGTGGCCCATTCTTTCTCTTCTTACTTTACTTTCAGTAAGTTCAACGCCACACTTCTCACAAACAGTACCTTTAGGAGCACCACGCTTGCTTTTACCACAAGCACATTGGTAATCCTTTGTAGGACCAAAAATTACTTCACAGAATAATCCATCACGTTCTGGCTTCAAAGTTCTGTAATTAATTGTTTCGTGTTTAGTTACCTCACCATGACTCCAACTCAATATTTCTTCTGGAGAAGCAATACCTATTTGTATGTAATCATATTTTTTCAAACAAATCACCTCTATTTTATATTTTGTTTGTTTTATTTTTTATATTTTAAAATCTATTCTTAGATGCTGAAATTTCCTCAACAAGGCTCTTATTAGCAACATCCTCACCAGTTTCATGATCAATTAGTCTAACACTTAAGCCTAATCCTTGTAATTCTTTAACTAAAACTCTGAATGATTCTGGAATTCCAGGTTCTGGAATTTGTTCACCATCACAAATTGCTTTATAAACTTTATTACGTCCAATAATATCATCTGACTTAATAGTAAGCATTTCACGAAGAATATGACTTGCACCATATGCTTCAAGTGCCCAAACTTCCATTTCACCGAAACGTTGACCACCATTTTGAGCTTTACCACCCATAGGTTGTTGAGTTACTAATGTATAATGTCCTTCACTACGTGCATGTAATTTATCATCAACCATGTGAGCAAGTTTAATCATATACATTACACCAACAGTAATTCTATTATCAAATGGCTTACCAGTTCTACCATCAATTAAAATAGTCTTTCCATCTGGATCCATTCCAGCTTCTTCCATGATTTCTTCCAAATCTTTTTGAGTAACACCATCAAATACAGGAGTTGCAACATGAATGCCTAACTTCTTAGCAGCCATTCCAAGATGAACTTCCAATACTTGTCCGATATTTAAACGGCTTGGAATACCTTGTGGATTTAACATGATATCTACTGGTGTACCATCTTCTAAATATGGCATATCTTCTTGAGGTAGGATACGAGAAATAACACCTTTATTTCCGTGTCTACCAGACATCTTATCACCTTCAGATATTTTACGTTTTTGAACGATGTAAACTCTAACAATTTCATTTACACCAGGTCCTAATTCATCACTATTCTTACGAGTGAAATGATCAATATGATGAACAATTCCACCACCACCATGAGGAACCTTTAAAGAAGTATTTCTAACATCTTTTGAATTTTCAGCAAACAAGGCATGAGATAATCTCTCTTCTGGCGTAGGTTCTGTTTGTCCTTTTGGTGTTACTTTACCAACAAGTACATCACCTTCTTTAACCTCAGCACCAATTCTTACAATACCAAACTCATCAAGATTAGCAATTGCATCTTTCTTTACATTTTCAAGTTCTGCAGTAATTTCTTCTTTACCTAATTTTGTATCCCTTACTTCGATTTCATAACGTTCAATATGAATTGAAGTATATACGTCATCTTGAACTAAACGTTCATTCATGATAACAGCATCCTCGTAATTGTAACCATTCCATGTCATGAATGCAATTACAACATTACGACCTAATGCCATTTCACCTTTATCCATAGATGGACCATCGGCGATAACACAACCTTTTTCAACTCTCTCACCAGTCTTATAGATAGGCTTTTGATTAACACATGTTGAATTGTTACTTCTTTGATATTTGTTCAAATTATAAGTTTCAAGATTGCCATCATCTTCTTGAATGATAATCTTCAAACTATCAGCATATGCTACAACACCACTCTTCTTAGCAATAACAGCGACACCACTATCCTTAGCAGCTGTTGCTTCAATTCCTGTAGCAACAAAAGCAGCTTCTGGCTTAAGTAGTGGAATAGCTTGACGTTGCATGTTTGCACCCATCAATGCACGGTTAGCATCATCGTGCTCTAAGAATGGGATACATGCAGTAGATACAGCAACAATTTGCTTTGGTGATACATCGATAAGATCAATCTTATCTTTGCTAACTTCAATAGTATCACCTTCATATCTAGCAATAAGCTTAGAATCCATAATTTCACGCTCAGCACTAACATTGATGTTAGCTTGTGCAATGTAATATTGTTCTTCTTTGTCAGCTGTTAAATATACTAAATTTGACTTATTATCTTCACTGTATTCAGCAATGAATGCTCTATCTTCACCATCAATAACCTTGTGTTCAACTTTTAAATATGGAGTTTCAATAAATCCATATTTATTAGCTTTAGCATAAGTTGCGATTGAGTTAATCAAACCGATGTTTTGACCTTCAGGAGTCTCAATAGGACAAATTCTACCATAATGTGATACATGAACGTCACGAACTTCAAAACCAGCTCTATCACGTGTCAAACCACCAGCACCTAAAGCAGAAATACGTCTCTTATGAGTAAGCTCTGAAAGTGGATTAATTTGATCCATAAATTGAGATAATTGGCTTGTACCAAAGAATTCTCTAATTGAAGATGTCAATGTACGAATATTGATTAAGTTTTGTGGATCAATGTTACGAGTATCATTAGCAGTAGACATTCTATCTCTAACGCTCTTTTCCATCTTTGCAAGACCAATTCTAAATTGATTTTGTAATAATTCACCAATTAATCTTAATCTTCTGTTTCCTAAGTGGTCGATATCATCAGTTTGTCCGAATCCATCATATAGATTCAAATAATAACCAATTGAAGCAAAGATATCAGATAATGTAATATGATTTACAGTTTCTTCTTGATTATTACCAATGATATTTACAGTTTTATCTTCACCATTTTCATCTTTAACTTTTACTGACATTATTTCAAGTGTAACAGTATTAGCTTCATTACCTAAATTCTTATCTAAAGCAACACCATCTAGCTTAACTTCTTTTCTGATGAATTTTCTACCTTCACCTGAAAGTTTATCAATCATTTCTCCTGTGATAACATCACCTTTTGGATAAATAACCTCACCTGTTTCATCATCAATGATATCTTCGGCTAAAACAGCTTTGTCTTTATAAGGTTTAATTCTAGCAATACAATCTAATTTCTTGTTAACTTTATAACGACCAACACTAGCAAGGTCATATCTACGAATTTCAAATAATAATCCGGCAATATAATTTCTAGCACCTTCAGCAGTAGAATTCTCACCTGGTTTCAATTTATCATATAATTCAGCTAAAGAGTCATCAGCACCAAATGTTTCGTCTGCACCAAAAGTGCTCTTAAGATATTCGTTTTCACCGAATAGTCTTCTCATTTCCTTATTTTTGTTAATACCAATAGCTCTAATGAATGTAGTGATAGGAACCCGGTTAGAACGGTTTAATTTAGCATACAAAACATTTTTCTTACCGATTTCAAATTCTATCCAAGCACCACGTGTTGGAATAACTTGGCCAGAATATAATTTTTGTCCTGTTTTCTTGTCTTCTTCAACAGAATAGAAAACACCAGCAGAACGAATGATTTGTGTTACTATTACCCGTTCAGCACCATTTATGATAAAAGTACCATAAGGTGTCATAGTTGGATAATCACCTAAAAATACTCTTTGCTTTTCTTTGATTTCTCCCGTTTCCACATTCTTAAGTTTAATATCAACTTTTAATGGACGTGAATAATTAGCATCATTCTTCTTAGCACCAGGAATATCATATTTTGGTTCATCAAATTCATAATCACCAAAATATAATTCAAGTTTTCCAGAATAATCTCTAATTGGTGATAATTCCTTAAACAATTCTTTAATTCCTTCATTTTGGAACCAGCTGAATGATTCAGTTTGAATATCAAGCAAATTAGGCAATTCTACAACAGTTCTAACTCTTGAATAATTTCTTCTTATACGGTCTTTACCGTAAACCATATTTTTATAGCTCAAAATTTCCACCTCACTAGAATTTTCTTGCCTTACTATGCAATTTATGAATCAACATTCAAGCAACATTAACCCATTATGATTTTTTGCATATTATGCATCATAAGATTTTAACACATAATAGTCAAAAATGCAATAATAAAATTAACTTTTTAAAATTTATTTCTTTTCAAAATTTTATCTATGAATACATTGGCCCCTTTTTCTCAACTTTTTAAATGATTTTTTCCCTATTATATTCCTATTTATATTTATTGCTAGTTCGATTTTGATATATAAAAAGCCTAATCAATTATCATAATAACAAATTTATTTATTTTAAATTCATTTATGATAAATTCATTAGGCTAATAATATAAATATTTAATTGCTTACTTTTTGTTTATTTACTATTTATTAATTTTTAATTCCCATTACTTCATCAGCTATTTCTTTAATTATATTCACATATTGTTCCTCAATCTCAGTTGGAACGAAGGTATTAGTTTTAGCACTTCTTCCAGTCAAATTAACATAATGAACGCAAGCTGATAAAAATGCACCATAATAACTTGGATGACTTACATCATTTTGAGCATATAATGTAGGTAATGTTTCAACCCCATCAACATAGCTTCTAGTTTGATAAGCAAAGAATGCTTCACCAACTCTTGCTATAGATGCTCCAATTTGTGTTCCAACATTAACATAAGCATCTCTCAATTGTTCCATCATTTCTCTTTGTTTTGCTTCTCCACCCATATAAGTTCTTTCATATGCCCATGTTTCATACATTACAAATTTAGTATCTTTGTATTTTACATAGCTACTAAATTCCTTAATTGTCGCCTCAAACTTATTAAAATCTGTAATCGGACCTTTAGATTGCTCTTGAAAAACAATATGGGTATATCTATTTTTATCAACATAATTGAAATAATCATCACTATGGTCAGCAATCCAGAATCCTGAAGGAGCATCAATTGTATAATTAAAGATAACACCATCAGCATCCATAAGTTTCTTGATGATAGATGGTATATTGTAAGTGTACTTTGTGAAAGAATTACCAATATACAATACTTGATACATCTCTATATCTGGATTAAAGTCAACTTGAATTTCTAAAGTTTGTTTTGCTTCTCTTGATTTTTTTGCATAGCAAATAATATCAAAAGTTCCAGCTTCTCCAAATGTAATAGTCATCTTCTTTTCATCAATTACATTTTTAGTATTTCCAACATTAAATAAAAATTCTTGTCTAGATCTTTCAGGATAGCATATACAAGTAATCTTATATTCCTTACCAATCAAATAAGCTTCATCACTACCTTTATCAATTGAAAAAGAAACACTCGTAGGCATCACTTCAGGTAATACTTCAAACATTAAATATTGCTTTTCACCATTTGGCTTAGTAATTTCTAATGAAGCAGTGCCTTCTATCTTACCTTGAATCACATAATCATTTAATTTGATTTCATCACTTGTAATAACTGATATATTATATTCAGTCTTTTCTACTCCCTCTGGGAATACCAGTTCAAAGCGTTCACCAACACAAAGATCAACTGGACCAGTAAGGTCACCTGATTTATCATTTGGATTAATTGGTTTATCTTCACCACAGCAAGTTAAAGACAACACAAAACATAAACTAATAATTAATATTCCAAATATTCTCGCAAATTTCTTCATTTAGTTCCTCCAAACCTATAAATTTATAATAAATTATTAAGCAATTTTTTCCACGATTAAATTTATTTATTAATTTTTTATACTCTCAAAAACATAATAACCATTCTTTTTTTCTATCGTTTTTACATTCCCAAAGACCTCAAGCATCATCTTTTCCATGCTTTCAGCACCTTGTTTTTTTTGTATTACAATATAGATTCTACCACCTTTTGCAAGGTGACTGAACCCATCAATCACTACTCCGTGGACAATTTTCTTACCTGCTCTAATTGGTGGATTTGAAACGATACAATCATATTCTTCATTCACATTCTCATATAAATCACTATTTATGCATTCAATATTATCAAGTTTATTAAGAATAATATTATCATTTGCTAGTTTTATTGCTCTATCATTGACATCAACCATCAATACTTTTGCATCTTGATATCTACTTTTTAAGCAAATACCAATGACACCAACCCCACAACCAACATCTAAAATATTCTTAATATCACCAAATTCTGGCAACGAATTAATCAAGACATTAGATCCAAAATCTACTCTATCTTTAGAAAATACTCCATTATCACTTTTAAATTTTAATCTTTTTCCACAATAAGTATATTCAAATTCAGTAATATTTGATTTTAAATCCGTATTATTATTGTAATAATGATTCATATTATTCTGCTATTTCTTTCTTTCTTTTTTTCTTAATCAAGATTAAGCTAACTGCTCCACCTGCACCAACAAGCATTAAAGCAATTCCCATAATGATGTAAACACCACCACTAGTTGTTACATCACAATCAATTTCATATTTATAATCACTATCAATAATCGATAACACAATCTTTGCACTACCTTTACCAACAGCAACAATTTTACCATTCTCATATTTCACAACATCTTCATCTGTTGATGAAACTGCAACTAAACTGCCATCTTCAAATTCATAATTCAAGATAACAGAATCACCTTTTTTCATTTCTAATTTATTGTCAATTAATAATTTTAATTCATCATATCCAGTAGATTCAAATTCAAATTCATCAATTTGTTCTCCACTTACACTCATTGCAATTTTCACATCATGATTACCAATAATGTAATTATTACCAAGTTGAATTGTTTTATTCTTTATTTCATCTTCTGTGATTTTACGTGCAAATTCACCATCAATATATAAGTCATAATCGATTTGTACAATGTCCTTAGTCTCTTTAGTGAACTTGATATAAGCACCATCTCCATCGTTTTCAATCTTAAAATTATGAAGAGTTCCTAAATCAACTTTTACATCATATTCATAATCAACACCATTAAAGATAGTTACTTCAACTTTATAATTCAAACTATTAAGTCCACTAAGCTCAATAGCTTTTTGACTCATTGTATCTATATCATTATCATAAATAATGCTACCATCATTATTTCTGACTTTAATATGTTTAATATATTTAAAATTATCATTATTATCTAAATATAATTTACCGAAGCCATTAGAATTGCTAACTTCAATCTCAAAAGCATCTTTTAATCCATCTTTATCAAAACCTGAATAATCATAAGATAATGGTG
Source organism: Bacilli bacterium (assembly GCA_017450215.1). Lineage (GTDB taxonomy): Bacteria > Bacillota_I > Bacilli_A > ML615J-28 > CAG-698 > RGIG3506. The sequence continues at coordinate 21,197 of JAFSVH010000011.1, forward strand.
CTCTTTTCTTATTAATAACAAACGAATCTACCTTTTCATTCTTTGTATTATATACTTCAACAGTCATATTCTTATCAGTTACTGTAATATTAGCACCAACAGCATAAGATAAGGCTTTAAGGTCAATTACCTTTTCATGTAAGCCATCAGTACTCAAATCATCACTAGGTGTTCTATATTTTGCACCTGATGAGCCCATATCTAGATAATAAGTACCACTATCATCTTTCTTATTATTCTTTAAAGCATAAGTTCTTGAATACATATGGTCATGACCACCAATGAATAAATCAACACCAAATTCATCCATTAAAGGATACCATTTAGGTGAGATATATTTTCTAACACCAGTATCAGTAGTAGTAGATCCATAAAGAGATTTATGAGCAAGCACTACACTATATTGATAAGTACCAGCAAGAGCAGTCATTGTTTCTCTAAACCAATTCTCTTGGTTTGTGAACTTAGTTCCTGTACTTGTATTAGAATCATTCATATCAATATAGACGAATAATACATTATTATAATAGAAATAATAATTAGAATTTAAAGTATTCTTATGTCCATTTTTAGGATTATTGAAGACACCATTAAAACCAGCTGGTGTGTCCATCATAGGATAAGGTGAACTCTTATCAGCTCCCCAATATTCATGGTCACCTACAGTTGTACCAAAAATAAATTTAGTAAAACAATCCTTATCAAGAAGCCATCTCCATTCTTGCTCTTTTGCACCACAATCAGTCAAATCTCCACTACAAACCACAAGCGGTGGATTATTAGCTATATTTAACATTTGATTAATCAATGGATGAGTATTGTTATTATTATAAGGTTGAAAATCAACGAATGCTAAAAAGTTCCAAGAATTAGTTAGTCCAGATGTAGTGAAAGAAAATACATCACTCATCTTATCTCCTTTTCTAATTCTATAAATATATTTAGTTCTACTTTTCAAATCTTTAAATGTAGCAGAACATACATATCTCTTTGTTGCAAATGAATCATCTTGGTCAGCATTCTTTACACCCTTAGTACTCCATTCAACCTGTTCAGGTTGCAACACTACTGCATTATCGAAATTAGTGTCATAACTTTCAGTATATTCAATATAAGATCCACCTATTCTAGTATGATAATTAACATTCATCTCACTAGATGTATCACATGATGGAGTAGTGGTGATTAAAAAGAAATCTTTTTCCATAGGTTCCCCCTTAACATTAATATTATTACTTCCTAAAAGAAAAACTAAAGTAAACAAAAATATCGATATAAATATAAATAAAGTAGTTTTATGAATTAATAGTTTTAAATTTTTCATTATTATTCTCCTCTTCTATATCATTATACCACAATCTTGGTATTATAAAAATAAAAGTCTTAATAGCTTTTTGAAAAAGCATTAAGACTTATAAAAATAAATCATAAATCATTATTAATCGTTATTTGAAATTGATTCATAAGATAATAAAGCTGAAATATATTTTTCATAATCAATGTAACATTTTCTTTGAATATCATCTTCTTCTTTCACAATGAATTCTTCAATAAAATCATAATATTCTCTATAATATGGTTCTTTATATTGTATTTCTTCATAGAAAGTTTTATATTCATAATCTATGATACACTTTACACCATCAACATATTCAATTTTACTTCTCAAAGTCGCTGGATTTACAAAGATATAATCAGAATCTTTTACCATACCTAAAAATTCATCATAAAATCCATTATCAGTATTTTCATCAATTAAAACTTTTTTATTATCTTCACTAACCTTTCCTCTTGGTCTTTTGATTAGATTGACTTCTCTTTTCTCTCCATTAAAGAAAGAGGTAGTTTCATATGTTACTATTTGAAAAAGATCTGCAATATTACGTTTTTGAATATTGAATGGGATTTCTGTATCATCAAATTCATATGAATAAATTGTAAAATCGAGATTATCAGTTACTATTATGTCACTATTCTGAAAATCATTCAAAACATTATAAATATTATGACTCGTGCCTACAAAAAATATCATCGAAAGATTCTTTCCTTTTTCTTTTAATTGATTGTCAAAGCCTTCATCAACATATAAACCTATATATTTACTACTTTTTCTTTCAAATAAGGAATAATCTGATTTATCATTTGGTAAAACACATCCTTTTACTGCTTGTTTAAATTCAGCGTCAACTTCATGAATAAAAGACCAATATAAGATAATCAAATCATTTCTCATATATTCATCGCCATTACCATCAGAAAATGCTCCATTTTTAATCATATCATCCCACTTTTCATCTTGAACTAAAACACCTTTATTACTATTACAAGATGAAAGCACAAATGTGAACACAAAGATTAGCATAATAACAATAATTCTATTAATTTTATTCAAATTCTTTCTCCTTTATTAATGATTATTTTAATCTTACATTTATTATACCCCACCAGAAAACGATTTCAAGTGTTTTTGAAAAAATATTATAATCTTTTTTGTAATAAAATTATTTATTAATAAATATAGATAAACAACTTTGTTTGTTGAAATTATGTGCTGTAAAAAAGATTGTTGATTAGCAACAAACTTTTTGACTGACTTCAATTAGTTTATATTTCTTTAAAAAAAAGACCCTTGGTATAATATAATTGCTAATCTAATAA
>JAFSVH010000105.1 GCA_017450215.1 Bacilli bacterium
TGGAATATGAGGTCTCTAACTATAAAGCTAATGTTGATGGTTCTAACATTCAAATTTTAAATGAAACCAAGAATTCTGATGGCTCAGTTGAAATCTCAGTTAGAAAAAAAGTAAGTGGTTATTCAATAGGGAACTATTTTGATTAATTAACTCAAGGCTAGTCGTAATGGCTAGCCTTTCAATTGATAGATATGAATGATTTAATGGAAAACGATAGTATAATTAAGATTGCTGAAATAAAGGAGAAAATAGTAGATTTATACAATCAAAAGAAGATAATACATGTTAGTGTTATAAAAAGTAGGAAAAAGATCAAATCTGCCCCAGCAAATATTACAGGCGTTTATACGAATTTTTTTAGCATAGAAGCTAAAGTGTCATGTTATAATGAAAACTTTTCAATCAATTATGTAGATATTTATACTAAAAGTATCGTTATATATGAATTAAACATTTGATGTAATTATTAAAATTTAAAATGATGAGTTGTTATCCTCTGATAACGTAAGTCCAATCATACTTTCGTTAAGGAGGATTTTTATATGAACGAAAACAAAATGGCGTCAAAGCCAATTCAAAAAATTTTATGGACTATGGGGTTACCAATGGTTTTTTCAATGGTCCTACAAGCATTATATAATGTAGTGGACACCATATTTGTTGTTAATATGGGAGAAACTGGAATAAAAGCTAATTTGGCATTAACATATGTCTTTCCTATTCAGATTCTTATGATAGCAATAGGAGTCGGTACAGGAATTGGTATAAATGCGTTATTATCTCGTTCACTTGGTGAACAAAATAAAGAAAGAATAGCATTAACACTTGGTAATGGAATATTTTTAGGAATAGTAATATATTTATTATTCTTAATCTTTGGTTTATTTGGTTCTAAATGGTTCTTAACAATTCAAACAGATGATTTAGAAGTTATCGAAATGGGAACCAATTATTTGAGAATTGTTACTATGCTATCTATTGGGGCTATTGGATTTTGTGTGTATGAAAGATTCCTACAAGCAACGGGTAAAACAGTTCATTCAACTATCGCTCAAGTTGCTGGAGCATTAACAAATATTATACTTGATTATGTTTTTATTTACCCAATGAGCATGGGGGTTGAAGGTGCAGCATATGCTACTATTATTGGCCAGATAGTTTCATTGATTGTGGCTATAATATTCCATTATGCATTAAATAAAGAAGTAAAGCATGGATTTAAAGATATTATTCCTAACTCTAAAATTATATTAAACATATATAAAATTGGCTGGGCGGCAATGTTAATGCAAGGATTATTATCAATTAATATGTTTGTAATGATTAAAATCTTTTCTATATCAAATGATGCTGTAGTTATTAATGGTACTTATGGTATTTATTATAAAATTCAACAAATAGCACTCTTTGCATGTTTTGGATTGAGTAATACAATAATTACAGTATTATCGTTTAATGTTGGATTAAAAGATGAAAGAAGAATAAAGGCATGCATTAAATGGGGAATAATTGATTCAGTAATTGTCGCTGCAATTATTACAATCTTATTTGAAGTTTTAGCTAATCCTATATCTAATTTATTTGGATTGACATTAACAGGTAATAATAAGAATCAACTAATATCTTTATGTCAAATATCAATTAGAATTGCATCTATTGGTTATATTTTTATGGCTATCTCACTTGCTATTCAGGGGATATTACAAGCATATAGGAAATCAGTTTCCCCACTCATAATATCTTTACTTAGATTAATAATATTACTAGTACCAGTATCATTAATCTTTATTTTTACAGATAATGCAAAAGATATAGTATGGTGGTCATTTCCTATTGCTGAATTATTAACAGCTGTAATTTCTTTTTTTGTTTTAAAATTCTCAATTGTCAAACCAAATTTCAACTGTAAATAATCTTAGTTATTTGTATCTCCAAATGTAAAAAGAATAACACAACCAATGCTTATTTATTTTGAGTATAACCATATAATGGTACTGGTGAATATATATTTTCATAATAACTGATTATTACGCGATGTGAGTGCACACGATACGCTCTTTGAGAGCCACCGATACGCACGAATAGAGCCACCTGTTCACAGGAATAGAGCCACTTAATTAAATATATTAGCTTTCTGTAGTAAAATATAGTGAGGTATAACA
>JAFSVH010000106.1 GCA_017450215.1 Bacilli bacterium
AGAGTTACATCTTAACGGTTTTGAATATGAGAGTTTTCGTATGGTTGATATCATACCAGTTGGTTTAGTATTTGGAGCGCAAATTAATCAAAATGATGTAAAAATTGGAGATAAATTATATTATAGGAGAACAGAAGAAACATGAAAAAGGTTTTTTATTTGATTGTTGCTTTAATTATATGTTTATCACTTACTGGTTGTCATACAGAAGATGATTCTAATAATCATACACAAGATAAACCTTCATGGCAAGATAAATTAAATAAACTTAATGAATTGGGGGAGAAAGAAGAAGCAAAACGAGAAAGTATTCACAACCGTTTTGAAAAAATTTATGGTGATGGGGATTATTACTTAATTATAGACCATCAAACTAATGTACAATATTTTGGGTATGATAACGGTTATGATGGTGGGATGGTTGTTTTAGTTGATGAAACAGGAGCACCACTTTTATATAAAGGAGAATATAATTAATGAATATGCAAGAAACAATGCAGCAATATATTAATCAACTTAATCAATGGTCTTATGAATATTATGTACTTAATAATCCTACTGTTTCTGATAAAAAGTGGGATGAAGTTTTTGATAAGCTAAAAGCATTAGAAGATACAACAGGTATTATTTTAGCTAATTCTCCGACTCATAGAGTAAGTGGTGAAGTAGCAAATGAATTAGTAAAAGTTAAGCATAGTGAGCCTATGCTTTCTTCTGATAAATCTACTAATATTGAAGATATTAAAAATTTTATTTTTAAATATTATACTAATTCTACTTATCATTATGATTTTGATTGGGTAACTAGTTATAAAGAAGATGGACTTACTATTATTTTACGTTATAAAGATGGTAAATTTTATCAAGCTGTTACTCGTGGTGATGGGTATGAAGGAGAAGATGTAACTCATAATTTTAAGCATTGTCGTAACATTCCACAAATTATTCCATATACTGATTATCTTGAAGTTCGTGGTGAAGGGGTAATTTCTTGGGAAAATTTTGAAAAGATTAATACTGAAAATGGAGATATATATACACATCCTCGCAATCTTGCTTCTGGTGCTGTTCGTCAATTAGACAGTAATATCTTTGAAAATCGGTGTGTTGATTTTCTTGCTTTTACTTTAGTAAATTGGAAAGAGGTCGGTGTATCGACCTATATGGAAAGTCTTAATTGGCTTGAAAATCAAGGTTTTACTACAGTCCCACATGTTTTAAATCTTAATGTAGATGTTGTTAAAATAGTTTTAGATAGAACTAAATATGAATATCCTACTGATGGATGGATTTTTAGGTTTAATGATTTAGCTTATGGTGAAAGTTTAGGTAGCACTTCACATCATCCAAATTATATGATTGCTCTTAAACCTGATATGCAGACAGTTGAAACTACTTTCCGTGGTATTGATTATAAAGTTAGTCGTAATGGTATTGTGTCTCTTACTGCAATGTTTGATGATGTGGTAATTGATGGAGCAACTATTAATCGTGCATCTGTTCATAATGTAGATATTTTTAACTCATTTAAATTTGGTATAGGAGATAAAATTACTACTTATAAAGCCAACGAAATAATTCCTCAAATTGATGAAAATCTAACTAAAAGTGGGACTTATAAACTCATTGATACTTGCCCTTGTTGTGGGACTAAACTTAAAATTGCTCCACCTACAGAGACTTCAAAAGTTAATGTATTAAAATGTGAAAACCCTACT
>JAFSVH010000107.1 GCA_017450215.1 Bacilli bacterium
ATAATGGGTAAATTAGTTCATTATAATAAAATTTTTCCTTTTACTGAGGAAGATAAAGAAACTATCAAAAAAGCATGTGAATTAAAAGATGCTTTTGATGAAAATGTTTTCTCTTATAGTGAAATTCCAGATAAGGAAGATATTTACACAAAAGATGATTGCAATACTGATCTTGCATTTGTAAGTTATATTGGTGATTTATATGGTTGGGATTGGATGTTCTGGGATCGTTGCAATTTCAAAGTTAAAATGTCCGGTTATGGTTTTTCTGACAATGCATCTCAGGCAATCCATTATGCAGAAGAAATAATGAAAGATACAAATAAAGAATATTGTATCGTATTAGTTCCATTCAAACCGACTAATCATATGGATGAAAAATTTTGTTATCGAAATGGGCCGTATCTTGGTGTTCTTGAAAAACCGCCACATGAAGATACATTATATGGTGTTCATATTCCAGATGATATGGAATTTATGTTTCATTTTAATATTTTCACAAAAAAGGAGATAAAGAATGTTTAATGGAAATACAGTATGGCCAATTATTTTATTGGTCTGTTCATTATTTAATTTCTTCTATATGTTACGTTTTCAATGGAAGAAAACACAGTTTGAAGAATATTCAGACAGTTTCTTTTGTATAGTGTATATGTTTCTTGCAGCAGCATTATCGGTTCTCGGAACTATTTGTATTATTGGTTTTTGGATATACTGTTATATCAAAGATGCGCCAAAAAGAAATGCAGAACGTAAAGAAAAACTTTGCGGTCTCATTCAGGAATTTAACGTTATGACAGGGAAAGAAAAATATGAAAGATGAACTTTATAAACAACACTGGGAGCAGTGGACGAAATATAATGCTCAGCATAAGGCAATTATGGAATTTATTGCTGAGTATGGTCCATTAGCATCGCTTTCTGAAGTTTTGCGAGCTATTACTAAAAAAGAAGATGAAGCAAGTAATGGCATTATTGAAATTGACGCAGAACGTGATAAGGTTTTAAAGGAAATTGACGAAAAGATGGGAACTAATTGGGTTATAAGTCAGTTTGCTTGGGGCGTATCTACATCTGAACTTATTGATGCATATAATGCAGGAAAGATTTAATATATCAAATAACGAATTAATATGAAACAAAAATATAAAATATGTGTTCATTATCAAACCTATGATGGTTATATGGGATTTGACGACTGGGATGATGAATATGCCGATGAAGAAATTGTATCAAGTAAGCTTGGTGATGAATTAACTCAAGAAATAGTTGATTTTGCAAAAAATAAATATAAGCATTTTAGAGACATTAAATCTATAACTTGTCTTGGCCCAGTTAAAGAAGAAGACGATGAAGTAGAAATCGTAAAACCTGCAATAAAGCGTAATTTTGTTTGTGCTAATTGTGGAACTGAATTTAATGTTTTACAATATAAATGTGAGCATAGACAACTTGGACTTAATGAATATCGTTATGTTTATTCTTGCCCAGAATGTCATGATACTTGCTATTCATATAAGGAAGCTAAATAATGACAGACGAAGAAGCTTTACATTATTTTGAACATTCATATTTTGATCCTGATGGGAAAGGATTACATCAGCTTGTCCATAAAGTTTCAGAATATTGGATTTGTCTTAATTTTATGTTAGATAATCATCCTGAATGGAGGACTGCAGATCCTAAAGAACTTTTGCGAGAAATAATGAAAAAGTTTCAAGGTCGTTTAGCTCCACAACATGTTATTGGATGGATTGAACATATACAAGATAGGTTAGGTAAGTAATGTTTGGATATCAATATTTTAAAGAGGTTCTTGAAGAAAACCTCAGACATGCTAATAATAATGATGAAGAAGCAAAAAAGTGGTTTTTATCACATATTAAATTTTTGCTTCAAGATAAGTATGATGAAACTATCGAAGATATTATTAACGCAACATATGATGTAGCAAAACATAAAGGTTGGCTTGAAGCTAACGACTAAGGAAAAATAATATGACATACGAAGAACTCTGTGACGATGAACGTTGGAAAACTTTAATGAGAAGATGTGAAAATCTTCCTATTTTTAAAGTATTTCCATGTAAGATTGAAGATATGTGGCCAGAAATGCCAGATTATCTTAGGGAAAGTTTTGAAGCCAATTATGACCCAGATGATATTTGCTATTATATGAGCATTACTGATGTAATCGATGATTTTTTCTTATATGAAGAGGAGTCTATTACTAAGGAACAGCATGACGAAGTGCTTGATTGGGCATCGAAATTAAAAGATACTGAAATTGTTTATTTTGTGGAGAAATAAGATGATTAAACCATCTAAGTATAAAGAATTATGTAATTACATTCTTGGAAAATGCACATTTGATGAACGCCCTGCTAATCCTGTATCAACAGGTGAACGTCTTTTAACAGAAGATTATTATATTGACTGTTTAGTCAATGATGTAAAAGTTGCAACGTTACATGTTTCGAAAGATTTATCATCATATGCTTCAATTTATACCAATGATAATGGGACAGGTGTAATTTTTGCTAGCTTTGGATTTACTCTGAAACGAGCATTGAAGAAAGCAAAAAGAAATATTGATTCAGAACGGGACAGACTGTTTGCTATGTATTCGAAGATTACTCATAAGATTGGTTCTAGCCGTAAGGATATTACTACTATGATTCAATATCTTACAAATGTCGAATTCAGCACAGATAGTTATCTGTTTACTAATCTGATGAAAGACGTATTTGAAGCGGCATGCCAGAGTAATCCAGAATTATATGATAGTTCTGTGAAAATATTGACTGAATACTTTTCTTCAAAGGTTGTCCGATAAAAAAATTATTTTTTAGGGGTTTACAAG
>JAFSVH010000108.1 GCA_017450215.1 Bacilli bacterium
ATTGAAGCACTTAAAAAAGTACATGGAGTTGGCCCATATATTGCTCAATGTATTATAGATAGATTTGAAGAAAATAAAGATTTATCAAAAGTATATGAAGAATTAGATAATTATGGTTTTACTCCAAATTTTATTCAAAAATTAGTTAAAACATATCGTAGTTCTTCTACGATAGTTGATATAGTTAAAAATAATCCTTATGCTTTATGTGATACAGTAGAAGGTGTAGGATTTAAAACAGCAGATAATATTGCTCTCAAAGGTGGTTTATATCCGAAGTCTGTTTCAAGAGTAAAAGCTTTTATAGTTAATTTTCTTGAAACTCAGGCTTATGAAGCAGGAGATTCATATGTAACAGCAGGAGAATTACTTACTAATATTTATGGATATTTTGGTGGCAAAGAGAATATTGCCGAAGATATTTTAGATGAAAATAGTGGTGATTCTACTTCTAATATTGCATTAGCAATAAAAGAATTACAAGATGAAAATATCATTCAGCTTGAAGAAGGAGAAAATAAATCAAGGCGTAGAGTTTACTTAAATAAAATAAAAGATTTAGAAGAACAAATTGCATATCATTTAAATAGGCTATTAAAAGCTGAAAATAGGTTTAATTATAGTGATTGGCAAAATAAAATTGCTATATTAGAAAAAAAGCAAGGTTTTAAGTTTGCTCAGGAACAGATAGATGGTATTAAGTTAGGTCTTAAATCACAAGTTTGTTTAATTAGTGGTCTTGCTGGTTCAGGTAAAAGTAGTTTAGTAAGCGGTATATTAGCAGGATTAGATAGATATGATTTTGCTCAATGTGCTTTATCAGGGAAAGCAGCGGCTAGATTGCAAGAAGTAACTGGTCAAGAAGGAAGTACTATTCATCGTTTATTAATGTATAACGGTGGTGGTTTTGAATATAATGAACATAATAATTTACCTTATGACATTATTATTCTTGATGAAGTTTCTCTTGTTGGTGGAGATATTTTCTTAGACTTAATTAAAGCTATTCGTAGTGGTAGTAAATTAATTATGCTAGGAGATTTAGGTCAATTAGAAAGTATTGGCACATTAAATCTTGCGGCAGATATTTTTAATAGTGTTGAAATTCCTACTGTAGAATTAAAAGAAATTCATCGTCAAGCTGCTATGAGTGGTATTATTACTACGGCACACCAAGTTAGGCATCAAGAACAAATTTTTGAAACATCACAATATGAGGGCGAGGTTGTATTGGGTGAATTAAAAGATATGATTCTTGATATGACAACAGATAGGTCTACAATTCGTCAAAAGACAATGGCTTGGTTCAAAAAATATTTTGATAGTGAATTAGTAAATAAAGACATTATGAAAATTCAAGTATTAGCACCTGTTAAAGAACGTGGTGATGCTTGTGTTCATAATTTAAATCTTGATATTCAAGAGTTTTATAATCCTGTAAATCTTGATGATGATTGGGAAATCAGGATTAAAATGGGAAAGAAAGATAATTATTATTATATTCATGAAAAAGATAAAGTAATGTGTATTAAAAATAATTATCATACAATGGATGAAGAAGGATATGTTTGTCCTATTTATAATGGTTGGACTGGTATAGTAAGAGAAATTACTAATTCAATGGTTGTTGTATATTTCCCATTAGCGGGTGGTAATGTAATAATCCCTATGAAAGATGCAAGAAGTAATCTTATTTTAGGATATGCTTCTACAATTCATAAGATGCAAGGTAGTGACTACCCTGTTATTATTGGGACATTAGATTATTCTACTCCACCAAAAATGCTTACAAACTCACTTCTTTATACTCTTATGACTAGGGCTAAAAAGATGTGCGTTGTAATAGCAGAAACAGCAGCATTTAATCAAGCAATTTCTACTAATTTTGTATCAACAAAAAGAACATTTTTAAAGGAGTTTATTACAAATTATGACAAATAAAGAACTCATTGAAAAGTTAAAAACACTTCCTATGGATTTAGAAGTTATGTATGAATATTTTGATATTGAAGATGCACAAGTAGTAGAAGATTATTGGAATGAGGGCGAATATTATATTATGATTAATTAATTTAATGAAGGGATAGTTTTAATATGAATAGAGCACAACGTAGAGCAGAAGTAAAAAATCTTCAAAAAAGAGGGGTTAAACGGGAAGTTGCTCGTACTTTAGTTGAACGTTATTACTCTGATATTCCTCTTGAAGAAGGTACTCGTGTTAAGATTAACTATGATTTTATTGTTCGTCATCCAGATTGGAAGATTCAACGTGATGATTATAAAGCTTGGATTGAAGAACATAAAGATGAAACTTTTACAGTAGTTTGGGATGAAAAGAGGAAAGCAAATAATACACGAGATAAAAAGATTAATGTATGTTTTGCAGAAGATACAACAGAACCCAAATGGTTATTCAATACAGCAACTCTTATGCCTGTAGCAACAGCAAAGATTAAGATGAATGATGGTACTGAATCAGAATTAGAAATTATTACTAATAATTCAGAAAAGCTTACTACTGAAAAGATTAATCAAGCTGTTAATGAAGCTCTTGAAAGAGAAAATATTGATATTAATAATCAAGTTGTTCAGGATAATAAAGAATAAATTATTTGAATAATATAAGGAGATAAATTAATCGAAGATAGTTAATTAGATTAATTTATCTCCTTTAATGGGATAAAAGATATGATAAGAAATTTTATTGTGATGATAGGTATTAGTGGTAGTGGAAAATCTACTAAAGCTTTAGAATTAGCATCTGTGATTAAGAATCAAAATCCTAAATATGATGAATATGGTAGAGCAGATATTGTAGATATTATTTCTTCTGATAATATTAGAGAAGAATTATATAACAATATTAATGATACTGAGCATAATGAAGAAGTATTTAAAGTATTTAATCAAAGAGTTCGTTATGCTTTAGAACATTATCATCATGTAATTTTAGATGCAACGAATTTAAATATTAAAAATAGGAGTACTTATCATAGAACTTTTAATGGAGTACATACCAAATTTAAATATGCTTATATTAAAATAGCTTATGTCATGACAACTCCTGTATCAATTTGTAAAGAAAGATGTTTAAAACGGGAGAAACAAATTATTCCTGAATTTGTAATTGACAGGCAAGTACATAAATTTGAAGTACCTTTTTATAAAGAAGGTTTTGAAGAAATAATTTTTGATGGTTGGAATAAGATTAATTATTCTCAATGGTATGGCGCTTCTGAAAAAGATATTCAAGAAGTTGAATCATTGATGAAGAATTTTAATCAAGAAACACATCATCATAAATATACTTTAGACATTCATTGTAAGAAATGTGAAGAAGAAATAGCTAAAAGAACCGATAATTTAGTACTTATTCGTGCGGCTAGGATTCACGATATTGGTAAGTTATATACGA
>JAFSVH010000012.1 GCA_017450215.1 Bacilli bacterium
ATTAGCAGATATTGTTGATAAACTAGTTATTTTACAAGATATGCCATATTTTACGGCTGATCAAAAACTGCAAGAAAAACTATTAACTAAAAATAATGTCGAAACACATTTAAATACTAAAGTCTTAGCTTATGAAATGAACGACAATGAATTAAGAGGCGTTAGATATTTAGAAAATGGCGAAGAAAAGCTCGTTGAATGTGATGGCATTTTCTTAGCTGTAGGATTGATTCCTAACAATGATGCCTTTAAAGATTTAGTAGAAACAAATGCATATGGCTATTTTGAAGCCGATGAAACAGGCATCACTAAACAAAGAAACATCTTTGTAGCAGGCGATTGTCGAAGCAAAACTTTAAGGCAAGTCGCAACTGCTATTGCCGATGGAGCTAATGCTGCTATAAAGGCTTGTGATTTATTGAATAAATAAAATCTAAAAAAAGTTAGGATATCCTAACTTTTTTATGTTAAGATAAGTTAGTGGAGGCTAACTTTTTATGTTTCTAGAAGTTAAAAACATTCATAAATCTTACGGTGAAAATGATAATCGTATTGAAGTATTAAAAGGCATTAGTATTGAATTAAACAAAGGTGAATTCTGTGTGCTTCTTGGACCATCAGGTTCAGGGAAATCAACACTATTAAATATTATTGGTGGAATTGATGAAGCTGATGAAGGTGATGTGTTTATTGAAGGAGAAGGCATATTAAAACTAAATGATAAAGGTTTAACGGAATATCGTAGGAAACATTTAGGATATGTATTTCAGCAGTATAATTTGATACCAAATTTAACTGTTAGAGAAAATATTGAAACAGGTGCTTATTTATCCGATAAGCCCCTTGATATCGATGAATTATTATTAACATTAGGATTAAAAGAACATGAAAATAAAATACCAAGTCAATTGTCAGGTGGACAGCAACAGCGTACATCAATTGGTCGAGCAATAGTTAAGAATCCTGATATTCTTCTATGTGATGAACCAACAGGTGCCCTTGATTATAAAACATCAAAGGAAATTCTAAAATTAATCGAAACAGTTAATCAAAAATACGGCAATACAATCATTATGGTTACACATAATGACGCAATAAAAAATATTGCTGATCGCGTTATTCGTTTAAGAGATGGCATGATTAGAAGTAATGAAATCAATACCGACAAGATTAAAACGGAGGATCTTGAATGGTAAAGAAGAACCCCTTAAATAAAAGAATATTGCGTGATTTAAAATCTGACTTTCTAAAATATTTTTTAACTCTATTGATGCTTGTAGTATGCATTGCCGCTGGTTTTGCGTTTGTTTTGACTAATAATTCAGTATCAAAAACTTTTTATGATGGCTTTGATAGATACAATGTAGAAGATGGACAATTTGTATTAAAATCCAAGATGAATAAAGCTCAGAAAAAGATAATTGAAGCTGATGATTTAATTGTTTATGAAAACTTCTATATTGAAGAAAATAATGCCAATAGTAAAATCAGAATCTACAATTCTTTAAATAGAGAAAGCGTTGATAAGTTATGTGTCATGTCAGGCAATCTTCCAAAGGAAAAATATGAGATTGCACTTGATAGAATGTATGCTCAAAACAACAATATTCAAATTGGTGACACTATTAAAACGGAGAATAATACTTATACTGTAAGTGGCTTATTGGCTTTTGTCGATTATGCATGTCTATACGAAAGTAACAACGATGTCATGTTTGATGCGATAAGCTTTGGTATAGGCGTTGTTAGTGATGATACTTTTGCGACATATTCAAGTAATAATATGAGTTTTAATTATGTTTGGAAATTTAAAGAAGAGATTACAGATACAAATGAATTAAAAGAAGTTTGTGAAGATATTTCAAAACGTATCAGTTCATGTGCTAAACTTGAATATTTTGTGCCTAGATACGCCAATATCGCAATCAGTTTTGTTGGAGAAGATTTAGTAAGTGATTACTATGGAATGATTTTCTTTTTATATATATTGCTTATAATATTGGCATATATTAACGCAATTACAATTTCTAATACTATTGATCAAGAAGCCAAGGTCATTGGTACATTAAGAGCTATTGGCTATAGCAAAAAAGAGTTATTAAAACATTATTTAACTGTACCAATAATTATTACTTTAATTGGAACACTTATAGGTTTTTTACTTGGAAATACAATATTAAAACAAGCAATGTTAAGAATGTATTATAATTCTTATTCTTTAGCTACATATGAAGATCATTATAGTTTAAATGTCTTTTTAATTGTTTTGATTATACCAATATTAATTAACATTGTTATTAATTACATGGTATTAAAAAAGAAACTTGAATTGTCACCATTAAAGTTCTTGAGAAACGATTTAACAAAGATAAAAAATAAAAAAATAATAAAACTATCGCCAAAAATAAGTTTTATTAAGAGATTTCAACTTCGTGTTTTATTCCAAAATAAAAAGAGTTATATAACATTATTTCTAGGGCTATTTTTAGCTAATTTTATTTTATTGTTTGGAATTGCCTTTCCACAAATGATAAATAACTATGAAACTTTAGCTATTAATGATATGCGTTGTAAATATACATATATGTTATCTTTGCCTACATCTTCATTAAATGAAGATAATAAATTAATTTCGACTATATCTTTAATCAATTTTGCTAATCAAGTAGAAACAGATAATCCAGATGCTGAAAAATTTTCTGCTTATTCACTTAAAACATATGCTAAATTAATTAGAAATGATGATGTTGTCATATATGGCATTCAAAAAGATTCAAAATATTATGATCTAGATTTTAATAATAAAACATTATGTATATCAAAGGGTTTTGCGGATAAATATATGGTCAAAAAAGGTGAAACGATTCATCTTAAAGAAGCCTATGAAGAAAAATATTATGACTTTATTGTCGATGATATAGTTGATAATGCAACAGTTGTATGTGCATATATGGATATAGACTATTTGAATGAATATTTTGATTTAGGCAAGAATTTTTTCTGTGGATATTTTTCTGATTCAGAAATTACAGATATTGATTCAAAATATATCGGAAACACAATAGATGAAATTACTTTGACAAAATTATCTAGACAACTTGATGTTTCAATGTCAACATTTATGATAATTATGCAAGCCTTTTCTATTCTTGTCTTCTTTGTGGTTATTTTCTTATTATCAAAAACAATCATTGAGAAAAATTCTAATAATATATCTTTAACAAAGATTCTTGGTTATAAGAATAGCGAAATAAATCGTATCTATATGAACATGACAGCCTATATTGTTGTAATATCTGCCCTTATTACAATCCCTTTACTTAAATATTCATTAATGCTCTTGTTTGAATGGATGCTAAGACTGATGTTAGCCGGATGGGTTCCAATCATCATCAATGATTCTGCATTTATTGAGACTACCATTTTAGGAATCTTAACATACTTAATTGTTTCATTTATTGAATATCAAAAAATAAGAAAAATACCAATGACAAACGCTTTGAAGAATGAAGAATAGGAGAAGAAAAAATGAAGAAGATTATTATTCTATTATTTACTTTATTGTTAATATTATGTGGATGCGATAAAAAAGAGAGCGAAACAGTAATTGAAATTCATAATCAAGATAAAACGGTTGAAAGCAAAGAGACTTATAAAAGCAATTTAGAATATGATAAAACAGAGCTTGTTTATGCTAAAGCTGATGCAAGTGGAAAGGTCTATGAAGTAAATGTTGATGTTGATTTAAAGAATCCACTTGATGAAAAAGATATTATAGATAAAAGTGATTTATTCGATATTGTAAATAGCGAAGGTGATGAAGATTTTATTTATGAAAATGGATTATTAACTTTTGAAAATAAAGGAAGCGATATTCATTATAAAGGAAAATCAAATAAAGAATTACCAATTACGATGGCTATTTCTTACTATTTGGATGATAAAGAAATAAGTCCAAAAGAATTAGCTCAAAAAAGTGGACATTTAAAGATACATATTGATTACATAAATAACAATAATCATTTAATTAATATTTCTGGTACAAGTTATGATGTTAAGATTCCTTTTATGTGTATGACAATAATGTATCTAGATAGTGATATTTTTTCTAATCTAAAAGTAGATAGTGGAAAAATAATAAATAGTGATGAATCATTAATTGTCCTAGGGCTAAGTTTACCAGGCCTAAAAGAATCTTTAAGATTAAATAATAATGAAGCAACAAAGAATATTGAAATTAAAGATTATTTTGAATTAGAAGCTGATGTTGAAGGTTTTGAATTAGATTATATAAGTACACTTATTTCTAATGGCTTATTTAGTGATTTAAAAGATAGCGACTTTAAAGATATTGATGAATTATTGAATAAAACTGATGATTTTAATAAACAAAAAGCTGATATTGAAAAAGCAAAAATAGATATCAAAAAGATGCCTGATGAATTTGTGAATGAGTTCAATGACTTAAAAACTGCACTAGATAATATAAATAATTACATTCCAAATGATGAACAATTAGCGATAGCCATTAAACCATTGACTAGTGAGATGAACAATTATATTTATACATACAATAATTTATTAGCATTTAGTTTTAATGAAGATAAAGAAAACCAAATCTTTAATAATCTAAAATCTAAGCTAGTTTATGATGAAAATATCTTAAATGAATCAGGAATCTATATTTTTCCCACAGAAAAAGAAGCTTTAGAAAGACAAAAGCAAAATTTAAATGAAGCTTTATTAATTTGTAATGAATTATTAGAAGAGACTAAAAAAGATTTAACTGATAATCAATTAGAAAATGATAGCGATTATTTAAAAGCCTTAACAATAAATGAAACTGTTAAAAATATCTACAATTTATATATGTATTATTATGACAGCATTTATCTTTATACAACTGTTGATATTTTATCCGAATCTCTTGATATTGAAAAATTAAAATCAAGCATGAATAAAATAAGTGATGAAATGATTAATAGTTTAAATGATTTTGTAGAAGCTATTGATGACATGACTAAAAATATTAATGGTAATTTAAAAAATATAGTTAATCGTTTAAAAGCAAGCAAAGAACTAGATAAACAATATCAATCATTTACTGGTTTAGTTGAAGGCAAGAGCGGTAATGTTTCATTTATTATTGAAAACGATGGCATAAAATAATAAACTCATCATTAAAATGTTAGAATAGAATAATGAATGGAGTTTTATTATGAAAGAATTGATTAAGTTTTTAAATGAAAGTCCCAATGCATTTTTAGCTGTTGAAAATATCACTAAAGTATTAAAAGATAATGACTATATTGAATTAAGTGAGAAAGATAAATTCAATATTAAAAAAGGAAATAAATATTTTGTCACTAGAAATGGTTCAAGTATTATTGCCTTTAATGTGGGTAAAAGTTTAAAAGATCCTTGTTTATTAGTTAGTGCA
>JAFSVH010000109.1 GCA_017450215.1 Bacilli bacterium
AAAGATTATATTGTGAAAGAAGAAGTATTAGGTGGAAATAGTATTAGATATTATATAGATTGTTATAGATATATAGATTTCATCAAAGAGATAGTTGAAAGTCAAACAATTGATGAATAAATTAAAAGTAATATAGATTATTAAGTTTATTTTATTAAGAAGTATGGTGATGAATATATTTCTTGATATTTGAGATAGAAGATAATGTCCTAATTGGTTAGAAATGACCAATTAGGATATTTTAATTTGTTGTTAATGGAGAATTATTGTCTACATATTTTTTGCTAATTTTACAAGAGGCCAATCATTATAAATGTATATTCACAAATATAGGATGGTGATTTAGAAATAATATATATAACTATCTTGATATTGTTGATAGTACAATTGATTTTCTTGGTTAAGTTTTAAAATAATTTTTGTAAGATACATTATTAACAATAAAAATATTATAGGAAAAAATCGCTTTGTTTTATAGGAAAAAATATGTTTATTTTATTTCTTGTTTTAGAAAAGGTTTAATTTTTGCTATAAATAAGAAAAAGAAAAAGAAAAAACGTTGAAATCAATTTTTTTTAATGTTAGAATATAATAGTATAATTATGTAATTATTGTGGTGAAAAACGCATTTATTTAGAAAAAAATTATAAAAAACATAACTATACATTGGTTTTAGAATTTTATAATCAAAATTAATTATTAGGAGGAGAGTGTATGAAGAAGAATTTACTAAGTTCAATTTTGGTTTTTGTTGCACTAGCAATTTCTGCTGCTACAATGATTCCTTTCAGTTCTAATACTGTAGGAGTTAACGAAGGAATAATTAAATTCGCTGTATTCCCATTAGCAGTTGCAGTTATAGTTGCAGCTATATTTTTTATAAACAAAAACAAGGATGTAAAAGCAAAGAAAGATGGTTTGCTTGGTGCTAGTTTAGCACTTGCTGCTTATGTTGGTGGCGTTTGTGTTTATTTCCTAACAATTGCTTTAAGATTAGGTAATAGCCCAGCATTATTGATCGCATCTATCATTGGTTTCCTTGCTGTTTCAGCATTTGGTGTTTTAATCCCTAGATTAGAAACAAAGCTTGAATACAAAAAAGCTTTATTAATTCCATCTGCTGCTTTATTTATCGTTATTTTCACATTAGCTTATGCATTTGCTAATAGACTTGAAAATGTTTTAATGGCTAATAATGGTACTTTAAGTTTAGTACTTGCTATTGTTCTTGCTGTTTTATGTGCTGCTTGCTATGCATGTGAATATATCTTGATTGCAAGAAAAGCATTAAACGAAGCAGAAGTTGAAGCTGATGAATTCGTTTATGGTGAAATGACTGATGAACAACTTAATGAAGTATACGAATTTTCAAGAAGCGAACTTGAAAAGAGAGGGCTTAAATATGATAAGGCTGTTGTGGAAGTTATAAAAGAAATCCCAGTAGAAAAAGAAGTTATAAAAGAAATTGTTAAGGAAGTTCCTGTTGAAAAAGAAGTTATCAAAGAAGTTGAAGTTATTAAGGAAGTTCCTGTTGAAAAAGAAGTCATCAAGGAAGTTATCAAAGAAGTTCCAGTTATTAAAGAGGTTGAAGTTGTTAAAGAAGTTGAAGCAGCTTCAAAACCTAAAGCACCTAAGGTACCTAAGGATAAAGTTGAAATTAAGCCAACTCCACAAGAGATTGTTGCTAAAGCTTTATTTGAATTTAAAGACATCGAAGTTAAATATGGTAAGGACGAAGAAAACTTCAAAATCTTACGTAAACGTAAACCAATCCTTATTTGTCAAAGAACAAATAATGATTATCGTTTAACTTACCAACGTAAGCCAATTAGTGCTGCTAAGATGTTAATTAAATATCCTGGTGCATGTGTTAAGGCTTCTTCACCAGCTGGTGAACAATGGTTCAAGTTCACTAACAAGGGTGAAATCGCTGAAAAGGATATTTTCGATGCAATTATATTTACTCATAAATATTCAGAAGATGTAGAAGCTAAAGAATTAGCTAAGAAAGAAAAAGCTAAAGCTAAGATTGCTGAAAAGAAAGCAAAAGCTAAAGAAAAAGCAAAAGAAGCTGCTAGACTTGCTAAAGAAAAAGCAAAAGCTAAAGAAAAAGCAAAGGCTAAAGCTGCTGCTGAAAAGGAAGCTGCTAAGAAAGCTGCATTAGAAGCAAGAGCAAAAGCAAGAGAAGAAGCAAAGGCTAAGGCTGCTGCTGAAAAGGCTGCAGCAAAGCAAGCTGCAAAAGAAGCTAAAGCTCAAGAAAAAGCTGCTTTAAAAGAAGCTCCAAAAGCTGAATAAAAATCTTAAATACTCTTCTAAAAATAAAAATTATATAAAAATATAAATTAAATGTTATGAGGAAGGGGCAGAATTATGAATAATAAATTCTATAAATTATTTATATTGATTTTATTATTATCTGTATCTTTCATTTGTTTTGCTCCTTCCATAACATTTGTTAAAGCTGATGATGAAGCTTTAATAAATTATTCAAAAAATAGTACTACTACTAGTGATTATTCATATTCTGAAATTATTAAATTAATTAGTAATGTTACAATTAGTGAATCAGAAAATGAATATCTCAATAATTTGTATCAACCTTTAAAGGCTTTAAAGATTGAGGCAAAAATTCCAGTTAGTTTAGTTAGCACATCAATAAATGTTTCTAATAATGCAACTAATCTATCTGTTCATGCTTCACCTTATTCATATACTGACATTAATAATAATGTTCATATTTGGATTCCTAAAGAAGCAACCATCAATTCAATTACCCTTCCACTTAATTATGTTAATAATTCATATGATTGCATCTTTTCAGATGTTAATGATAATGATTCAATCGTAAGTGTTAAATATGAATGTAAGTTTGTTTTATCTAAACAAGATTGTAATGAATTACTAAATAGGGCATATAATGATGCAAAGGCGTTTATTGAAGATGGTATTGAAGAAATTGAAAATAGCAAATATCAGGAAAAGCTCGCTTTATACAATGAATATTTACAGAAACTAAATAAATACAATGAAGATTTAGAGCTTTACCGACAATATATAATAAATAAAAATAAATATGATAATGATTATGCTTTATATCAAGAATATTTAAATGAGCTTGCAGAGTATAATCAAAATGAAATTGATTATAATAATTATCTTGAAGCTTTAGAACAATATGAAATTGATCTAGAGAAATATCATACATATTTAAATGAATTAGATAATTATAATATTTTAAAAGCTGAGTATGATGAAAAATATCCAGCATATTATGAAAAAATAACTTTAGTAAGACATCAATTAGAAGTAGTTGATGCAATTCAAATGCCTATGACTTCACTTGAACGAAGTGTTTATAATGCAGTTATGGGTTCTGCTGTTACTAGCGTGCTTGAACGTAAGGATGAATTAGTTGTTTTGAATGCTGATGAAGCTACTATTGATCGAGCTGGTGCAGCAACACAGGCATTGAGAGATTTGTTTAATCAATATTTTTCATTAGAAAATGAAAATGAAAAATATGCTTTCTATGCCCATAGAAATGGATTTAATTTTGTTAATTACCAAACATTAAAATATAATATTGAAGAATTATGTAGATGCTTAGATAAATTATATAGATCTGGCTTAGTTGCTAATGCAATTGATGTGATGGAAAAGAAACCACAATATTTAATATTGATTGCACAACTTGCCTTGATTGCGAATGGTTTAGATGATAATCCAGTATATAATTATGAAGGTTGGAATTATTCTAGTAATAAACCTAGAGGTGATGCAACAAGCGCACAAATAATTGATGAGAATTATTTAATTGATGGTAAGACATATATAGAAATATTAGAAAATAATAGTTATATTGAAGATACAACAATTAATGCTTATCCATTACTTGATGGTTATCCAGTATTAATTGAACCAGTAGTACCAACTGTTGTTGAAAACCCAGTTAGGCCAGCAACAGTTGTGAGAATGAGTGCTCCTGATGTAGTAGCAAACCCAGGAGATGCTCCTACTGTTGTTAATGAGCCAATAGAAGTTACTGAAGTTCTAGAACCTATTCCTTTTTCAATTACTGATGCTTTTAGAGGAGTTGTAAATGAATATAAAAGCTTCAATTTACAATTTAGGCAAGAATTAGAAAATGATTATGAGCTAAATTTAGAAAGTAATTTAGATAAGAATTTTAGAAATCAAACTGAAGTAACAATAGATTTCTATGATGAATTAGGTAATTTCTTGTGTAGTGAAACTACTGATTATGGTTCTTATATTGTTTATAATTTAAATCAGCCATATAAGGAACCTGATGAAGCTCATAGTAAATATAAGTTTTTGTATTTTGAATATAACGATTCAAATAAAATACTAGATTTAAATAACGTCACTGAAAGTGGCTGGGTACATCCTGTATTTGAAGGAACACTTAGAGAATTCAATATTACATGGATTATTGAAGGAAAAGAATATCAAGAAATTTATAAATATGGTGAAGAGCCAATTTATAAAGGTGTTATTTTTAAAGAAGCAAGTAATAATAATTATTATACATTCTTAAATTGGGATAAAGAGATTTATAATGTTAATAAAGATGAGGTTTATACAGCTTTATTTGAAGAACATAATATTTATTCTGATGTTGAAGAATTTAAGATAAATAATAATGTTGCTTCTATTGATTTAGGTAATAATGATGATTTATTTAATGATGGTTTAAATATTAAACAATTATTAGATATTCATCCAAATATAAACAATTTAATTATCACTAATAAAATAGATGATTTGGATAGTGATAAGAATATTAAAATTAATATTGATAATAACAATCTAAAAAAAATAAATGATGATGGAATTACATCAATAAAATTTAAAGTTGTAAATAATAATGATGGTGATTATACATATGAAATTTCACTCTTTAAAGATGAGACGGAAGTGAAAAATGGATGTATGTTTAATGTGACAATCGATGGAGACTTTGATGAAGCACATTCATCATTATATTATGAATATGGTGGAAACAATTATAAAGTTCAAGCAAGCTTTAAAAATAAAAAATTATCATTCAATATGAATGTTAATTATATTTACCATATTTATCCAACATATGAAGTAAAAATATTAAAGAGTGATTATGCTAGTATTTCATGTGATAAATACTTAGCTGATTCAGGTGATGTTATTACTGTTTATGTTGAAGGGATTAAAAAAGGCATTAAATATTTAGGTGTTTACATCTTAGATGAAGAATCTAATAAGATTGAATCATATATTGAGAATGGTTTTATTAGATTTGAAATGCCAAAATCTAATTGTTATATTGGAATGGATTATAATTTCATTTATTATACTGTAAGGTTCATTGTTGAAGAAAATGTATATTCAGAAATGACTTACAAAATTGGAGATGAAATTACCCTTCCATCAAACCCTAAAAAGATAAGTGATGAAAAATACTCTTATGAATTTACGGGTTGGACTCCAGAGATAAAGATGATTGTTGATGGAGATGCAAATTATTATGCTCAATTTAAAGAGATAGATACTACTTTAACACCGATTGAGTCAAAGCCTAGTATCATAATTGCAATTATGATTGCTAGCCTTTGTACATTGGTTTTAGGTGGTGGTGCAGTCGTTACTATTATTATTCTTAAGAAAAAGAATATTATTAAGCCAAAGCAAAATGCTAAAGCAAAATGCCAAAGCATAATTGCTAAAGGCAAAAAATTAGGACAAAAATAGATTATGACATAAAGAATATAAATTTATTTATTTATAAATTTATTTATGTGAAGTTAATCAAAAAAATAGAAGAGAGAGGTTATCTTATGAAAAACATTTTTAGGAAAACAAAAATTGTATTAGCATTTGTTTTTGTGTTAATGGTAAGTTTTGTTTGCGGAAATCTAGCATTTAAGGATAATTCAGTAAATGCAGATGATGTTTCTGTAAGCACATCTTATTATTCATTAACATATGCAGACAATGAACTTAAGATTTTGTTAAATCCTTCATTATCTGCATATACAGAATTCTCAAAAGACGATTTATCAGATCTAAAGGATGCACTTATTGATGTGTTAAAGACTATAGTTCTTGATGATATTGTATTTGCAGAAGAAAGCACACCTAAGGCAAGGGTTAGAAATAATTTATTATTCTCACCTAGTGTAAGAAGAAATACACCTTTACCTGGAATTGATGTTGATTTATTGAAGTCAATTTTAGATAATCAATTAGTCGATGTAGAAACAATTAATAATGATTTATTAAGTGGTAATACATATGACTTAATGGTTCAATTCTACGTAGATAGATATGTTGATTCTTATGTTAGTGAAAACCCTGGCACTACACATCAAGAAGTTATCGAAGATATTAAAGAAACTTTGGTAACTACAGTTACTGAAAAAGTAAATGATACTTATACTGATGCTGGTTATGATAATACAACAGCTATTAATCAAGAAGCTGTTGCAGCAACAGAAGATAAGATCAATGAATTACTTGGTGTTGTATCTGATATGAAGGATAGTGGTGAATCAATTGAATTAAGTATTGGTGATGTTGTTGATATCATTAATACAATCGAAGTTACAGATGCAGTTGTTGACTACGTTAAGACAATTGATGTAAAGAGTGAAATCAATACTATCATCACTAATTCAACAACAGAAGAAATCACATCATTCTTTACAGATGTTGACCCTTCTACAATCGTAACAATTGTAAAAGAAGCAGAAGTATTAAACAAAGATGATGTAACTGAAATCATTTCTTCAGTTGGTGTTGATAACTTCATTACTATCGTTGAAAGCATGTCAGTTGATAACTTAAAAGAATTAGCTGAAGCTGTAGACATGACTAGAGATGAATTAACAGATATTATTAGTGATCATATTAGTGAAATTTCAATTTCAGATATTGTTAAAGTATTTAAATCATTAACAGTAAATAATCATGAAATTTATAATCAAGGTCTTAATACTAGTGGTATTAAAGCATTATTAAAAGAACTTCCAAGATTCAGTGAAATTGCTACTTGGTCAGATGAAGAAATGAAGTACAGCTTTGATGTTGTAGTTAATACTTCATTTGGTGATGTAAGCTTCAAATTAACTATTGGCTTCGATGGCGATTGCAGTGCAATCCGTCGTGTTGCTAGTTTATTGGCTGATCATGTAAGCTTCAATAATGTTGATGGTACATACACATTAGAATTATTAGCACCTGAAAAGACTGCATCATTAATCAATAGATTATTAGAATCATCATATATTAGTGATGAAATTAGAACTAGATTATTTGATTTATTCGATGGCTCAGTTGAAGAACTTTATAATAAATTCATGGATACATCTTTAGATGAATATTTAGAATTATTAAAGGGTGTTGATTATAAGGCATTATTACAAAAAGCATTAGATGCTGACAATTGGAATAAATTATTAAAGACTGATAAGTTTACTAATGAAAGAATCGATAGAGCTATCGATATAGCATTAAAGCTTGTTAGAAAATTAGAAAATTATTCTTATGATGATTTATTAGGAATCATTGGTGATTTCGTTGATACATCAAAATTAGAAAATGATAAAGTTGAACGTGTATTCAATTTCATTATCAAAGGATTAAATAAGATTGATAATGGTGAATTAAGTGCTGCTAAGTTAAGAGAATTTGCTTATAGCGATACTTCATCAAATGAATCTATTTATAGTAGAATTGATAAGATTAGTGAATACAGTGAATATTTCGATAAAGTTAAGACATACGCTGAAAAAGTTTATAATAAGTTACCTCAAAGATATAAAGAAAAGAGTTTAGTTGAATTCTATGAAGAAAATGGAACATTGAATATTGGTGGAACATTTAATGTTGATGCTGCAATAGATTTGTTACCAGAAAGAGTTCAAGATGCATTAGGTGTTATCTTAGATAAATTACCTTCTAGCTTAAGTTTAAGATTGATTGTAACTGTTCCTCATGTTTATAAAGTTGAATATCATGCTGGAAGTGAAACTAAAGTTGGTTTCTTACCTGCTGGAGCAACAATTGATAAATATCATGGATTTACTGAAATTAACGGATGTCAAATTGAAAAATGGATTGATGAAAATGGCAATGAAGTAGAAACAATGCCAGAAGATAATATTGTTCTTTATGCTGTTACAGAATTCTTCGTAAATGCTGGACCTAATGTAAGTAAGGTTTATGATGGCGAAGATGCAGAGATTTATGTTGAAGTGGACCCTGCTGGTGATTATACATATCAATGGTATAAGGGAGAAGAATTAATCGAAGGTGCAACACAAGCTACTTATGCTGTAAAAGACGTTAATGATAGTGGTGAATATAAGTGTGTTGTTAATAGTGAAAATTCATCTAATGAATCAGGTGTAATTACTGTTGAAATTACAAAAGCTAAGATTAATGTTAGTGGTTATAGCTGGCAAGAAGGAAAAGAATTCACATATGATGGAACTGAAAAAGAAGTTCTAATTCCAAGTGTTGATGAAAAATTAGATGCTACTTATACTAACAATAAGAAGACAGATGCAGGTGCTTATGAAGCAAGTGTTGCATTTGCTGTAAAAGATGCTTATAAAGATAATTATGAATTAGAAGGCAGTGTCGCAAATGTTCAATGGACTATTTTAAAAGCTAAGATTAACGTTAGTGTTTATGCTTGGACTGAAAATGTTGCATTCACTTATGATGGAAGTGAAAAAGAAGTTAAATTAGCAAGTGCAGTTGATGAAAAATTAGATGTTACATATACTAACAATAAGAAGACTAATGCTGGTGCTTATGAAGCAAGTGTTGCTTTCGCTGTAAAAGCAGCATATGCAAGCAATTATGTAGTTGAAGGCAGTGTTGCTAATTTAGCATGGTCTATCGCAAAAGCTAAGATTAATGTTAGTGGATATAGCTGGCAAGAAGGAAAAGAATTCACTTATGATGGAAGTGAAAAAGAAGTTAAATTAGCAAGTGCAGTTGATGAAAAATTAGATGTTACATATGCTAACAATAAGAAGACAGATGCTGGTGCTTATGAAGCAAGTGTTGCTTTCGCTGTAAAAGAAGCATATGCAAGCAATTATGAAGTTGAAGGCAGTGTTGCAAATGCTCAATGGACTATTTTAAAAGCTAAGATTAGCGTTAGTGCTTATGCTTGGACAACTGATATTGCATTCACTTATGATGGAAGTGAAAAAGAAGTTAAATTAACAAGTGCAGTTGATGAAAAATTAGATGCTACATATGCTAACAATAAGAAGACTAATGCTGGTGCTTATGAAGCTTCAGTTACATTCGCTGTAAAAGAAGCATATGCAAGCAATTATGAAGTTGAAGGCAGTGTTGCTAATTTAGCATGGTCTATCGCAAAAGCTAAGATTAATGTTAGTGGATATACTTGGAAGACTCCTGTTGATTCATATTATGATAATCAATTACATAAGATGACTCTTGTATCATATGATGAAAAATTAATCCCAACTTATGCTGGAAATGAAGCTACTGTAGTTGGTAATTATGAAGCAAGTGTTACATTTGGTGTAAAAGAAGAATATGCTAGCAATTATGAAGTAGAAGGTGAAGTTCAAAAATTATCTTGGAAGATTATGAAGGGCTTTATTGATGTTTCATTATTCAAGTGGAATACAACTGTTAATAAATATGAATATAATGGAACAGCAGTTACTATTGAACTTGAAGCAATTGATGAACACTTAATTGCTAATTATGTAGATAATGTTAAGACTGATGCTGGTTCTTATACTGCAAAAGTTACATTCACTGTTAAAGATGCTTATAAAGATTTGTTAGAAGTATCTGGCAGTGTTGCTGATTTCGCATTTGAAATTACAAAAGCTAAGATTGATGTTAGTGGATATAAGTGGAGTACAGATAATAAGTTTACTTATGATGGTGCTACTCATACATTGACATTAGTTGGTGCTGTTGATGAAAAGATAGAAGCTACATATACTAATAACAGCCATGCTGATGCTGGTAATTATGCAGTATCTGTATCTTATGCTTTAAAAGATGCATATAAAGCTAATTATGAAATCGTTGGTTCAACTGCCGATTCAACATTAACAATCGAAAAAGCTAAGATTGATGTTAGTGGTTATTTATGGACTGAAAATACTTCATTCAAATATGATGGAAATGAACATAAAGTTGAATTAGCAAGTGCTGTTGATCCTAAGATTGATGCTCACTATGCTAACAATGCGAAGACTGAAGAAGGCGAATATGTTGCTACAGTTTCATTCACATTGAAGAGTGATTATGCTAACAATTATGAAATTGTTGGTGAAGTAGCTGAACTTAATTGGAAGATTGAAAAAGATGCTACTCCTCCTACACCTGAAGTAATTAAAGACTTCCCAGCATATGAAGGTGAAGATGGTGAATCTTACATTAAGATTGATGCATTAAATGGTGTACCATCAGATGTAATTCTTGCTGTTGTTGAAAGAGAAGTATCTCCAAATGTTGATATTAATTCAGTATTAAGTGGCAACTTACGTGGTAAAGTATTTGGTGCTTATGATATTCACTTCGAAAAAGATGGTGAAGAAATCAGAGTAAATGATACTTTCACAATCAGAATGTTAATCCCTGTTGAATTACAAGATAAAGCTAATATCGCAGTTATTCATATTGCTGATGATGGAACTGTTGAAATGGTTGACTTTGTTCGTGAAGATGAATTTGTAGTATTCACTGTTTCTTCATTCTCTATCTATGCTATTATGGAAGTTAAAGAAGCTCCAAGTTGGATCATATTCGTAATTCTTGGATTATTATTCATTGGCTTAATCGTTCTAATCATCTTCATTATCTTAAAGCGTAAAGAAGAGGAAGAAAAGAAGAATAAGACATTCTTTGTAAAACTTGTATTATGCGATAAGGATACTAGAAATTATTATTATGAATTAAAAGACTTTATTAAAGCTTATAGTAATAAGATTGAATTCGTAATTGATGGTTTGAAGGAAGAAGTTAAAGTTGATGAAAAGACTGAAGTTGAATTCAGTGTAAAGAATGGCGATGTATATGTTACAGTATATAATGGTAAAGAATCTAAAAAATATAAAGTATATGATGAAATTACTGTTATTAGAGTAAAAGCTATTCTAAAGAAGAAATTCGATGCTATTGATTTTTCAAAAGTTAAATCTTTAATTAAACAAAATAAAGCAAAATACAGAAAAGAGGTTGAAGCTACTCCTGTTCAACCAGTTGTAGAAGAAGAACAACCTAAACAAGATGAAAGTCAAGATGTAGAAGCTGGAAAAACATCATTAAAGATTACTAAGAAAATTAGAGGAAAGAAAAAATAATAAATAAATAAATATATTTA
>JAFSVH010000110.1 GCA_017450215.1 Bacilli bacterium
ATTTGGTATAATATAATCAAGATAGGAAAGTTATTTATTGTGTGCCTATCCACAAAGGAGATCTATAAAATGCATGGAATTGATTATTTAGTTTATGATAGTAAAGAAAGTTGGGAGAAAATTCAAGCTAAAGCAAGAAAGACATGTGCTTCTCGTAGTGAGTACGGACACGATTCCGGTGATATTAGAAAACTTTCTTATGTTGCTAAAAATTATGAAGAAGCTGAGGAGTATATTAAATCACAAGATAGAGATTGGTATGATTGTCTAGCTTGTCAATTTTATGAATATCCTAATTTAAAATCAAAGACTTTGGAAACTATTGATTTAAAGATTAAAGAATTAAATACAAAATATTATGATATGGATAGAAAGATACATTATGCTAATGTAAAAGCTAGTTTTGTTTCTTGCCCTTCTTGTAATTCAAAAATTAATAAGGATTTTATTAAATGGAATAATTGTCCTATTTGTAGAAAGGATATGCGACCTAAAACTACTTTAGATAATTTAGCCAAATTAAAAGAAAAAATTACTGAGTTAGCTAAATTAAGAAAGAATGAAGAGAGAAAATTACAGGATAAAAATATAAAGAAAGCTAAATTAAAATGGCTTGTTAAAATTGAATATCATTGTTAGGAGTTGAAGATATATGGTTAATTGGAACTCTAAGTTTGTTAATTTTTTAATGGATAATAATTGTGTTATTATTAATGGTGTAAAAGAATTTAATTCTTTTAATTCCCTATTAAAGAAAGTAGGTTTAGATTTATTTAAAGATGAACATTTTTGGGCTATATGTGATAGAATTAGAAGGCATTGTGGTAGTGAATATAAATTAGGAATAAATACTTTAATTGTTGAATATAATAATGGAAAGGGGTTATGCTTAGGGTGGAATAGCATTGAAGAAGCTGAAAAGTGGTATGAACAAAAACCTTATACTGTAAAAGAAATTTTAGAAGAAATAAGAGCTTAGATTAAGCTCTTTTTTTTGACACCCAATATACCAGGCATTATTCTGGCATATTCCCTTTCAAACTTCCCACCCAAATTAATCATCATATCACAGCCCTAAATTTAAGTTCAAGCTCCTGCTATCTGGATTCTTCCAGATATTGTATATGAAATAAATTTAGCCCAACCACATCATGTTTAGAATGCAAGGATCCAATCTTGCAGCTAAACATCCATAGTGATATGTAAAAAGAAAAAAGGCTAAAATTTTAGCCTTTTTTATATGGATTCTTTTTAGATAATTTTGTTTTCTTAATAATTAATATAATTATTAATCCAGCAACACCAACTACTAATATAATTGTCATTACATTATTAAATACGTGTGAAACAATCTTTGGAGCATTAATTGTAAAAGATGATAAATATTGATTTCCATATTCATCTTCTATTTTTAATTGATGTTGTCCGGGAGTATTGTAGCTACTTAAATTTTGAACCATTTCATTATCTACATATATTTTATAATTTTCAATATCAGAAACATTACAAGTAATAGTTTCTTTATTTTCATCCTGTACAATTTTAATATTATTATACAATTCTCTTTTTAATATCGTAAATGAAATTAATGATTCATTTCCTGCAACATCTATTACTTTAATATTATAATTTCCGTTTTCACTAAAACTCTGGAGATTTAATTCTTGTAAAACTTCTTCTTCGATGCCTTCTTCATTTGTTTCTTGTTTTACATTATAAATCTTATAGGTATTTTTATCTTCAATATTTAATCTAACTGTTGAAGATGATTTATTATTTTCGTAGATTCCAGATAGTTCTATTGTTGGAGCTGTCTTATCTATTGTAAATAATAAAGTAGATTTTGTTCCTAATTTATTTATTAAAACCATTGTATAGTTTCCTTCTGATGTTATTAATTCATTTGAAGAATATTCATTATCATTTAATGTAGCTTTGCTTCCATCTGGTAGAATTAATTTAATATCAGAATTATAAAAATTGGACTTTGTTGTTTGGGTATATTCATTTAATATATAACTTTGCATTTCATCAGAACTGCTTAAAATATAAAATGATATTTCTTTTTTATCAATACATACTTTATATTCTGTGCTATTCCCTGCTTTGTCAGTTAATGTAATAGTGTACATTCCTTCTACTGAATAATATTTATTAGTAATATCTTCTTTTATAGTCGAACCATCATCAATCATACATTCATCATTTGATGAATGTTTAATTGTAAATGAATTATTAGTATAATAAATTTCATCTTCAATAACAAAACCTGTTGATGATATTGTTTCTAATTCAAGCTCTGGAGCTGTCTTATCAATAATAAAATTATATGTTATGGTTTTATCTGGAATTTCAATCGAAGAAAATATTATAGTATATTCATTTTCTTCTTGTAATTCTGTTCCCATAGTGTATTCTTCACCATTTAATGTAGCTTTATATTTATCTACATCAAATATAAAGATAACATAAGAATTTGAATAATTTTTTTCATTTACACCCAAAATATCATATTCAATTAATTTTGTATCTATGGTGAAATTAAAAACATTTTGATTGCCATATTTATCCATCAATATGAATGTATAATTTCCATCTTCTGAGATAATAGAATTTTGTTTATATGTTTGATTATTTAATAAACCTGTTGAATCATATTCATTCCAAGAGAATTTAACATTGTTTTTTGTAATTGTAGGATTTAAAGTAAATCCAATTACTTCATAGGAAGGAGCTGTCTTATCTATTACTACATTTTTTTCTGTAATATTGCCAGCTTGATCTATTAATTTAATAATATAACTTCCTTCGTTTGTTATTATATAATTTGTTGGAATTGAATATGTTTCGTTTTCTTTAACATACTCTAACGTATAATTATTTGATTCTTTAGAAATAATTGTTATATCACCATTTGTTCCGTTCTCTACAAATGTTGTTGTGGTTTGTAATTCAAGCTCTGGAGCTATGGTATCAATTTCAAAATTGTATTTATATTGATTTCCATATACATCTGTAATTGTTAGTTCGTATAATCCATCTTCTTCTATTTTAGAAAGTGATGTATATGGTACTCCGTTTAATATTGCAGATGTATCGTTTGTAGCCCAAGAGAATTTAACAGCTTTATTTGTAATAAAGTTATTAATGCTAGAATTTTGAATAGTTGTTCCTATATAGACATTTACATCATAGAATGTATTACATAAGTATATGTAATATTCTTTTTCTGTACCTGCTAAATTCGATACTTTTATTGTATATTTCTTTTTATAAAGTAATGTTGAATTAGGATTCAATTCTGTATTTATTATTGTGCCATTTTTAATATTTATTAATGTTTCATCACGTTGTGTTTCATCATTATAATAAGAAATTTTTACACTATATTCTTTTGATTCTAACCATGATATTTCAAAACCACCATTTATTTTTGAACCATTTTGAATTTCGGTTTTTGTACCATCTAAAGATATTTTTGATAAATTTAATGTTGGAGTTGTATTGTCATAATAAATAGTTAAATATTGTTTATTATTATATCCATCAGTAATATATATTGAATATTCTTTTATTGATGTAGTATCTTCATAAATGATTTTTTTACCATTTTGATATTCTTCACTATTTATTATTACCTTTACATTTTTCTCATTCCATTGAAGATAGAATGGTTTATTTACCCAATAAGTATTCATTGAGATTGTCGAATTAGATGTTCCAATTGTAAGATATACATTAGCAATTTGATAATCCAAAATAAGTGTATATTCGGTAGTATTACCAGCTAAATCTTGTAGGATTATGATATATTCTACTTCTGTATTTTCTATTCCTAAAAATTTATAATTTTTATCGAAAAATTCATAATCACTAGATTTTTTTATTTTAGTTGTATAAGATTCTTCATCTGATGCAAATGAAATACCATTTCTATTTCCAGATATATATTTTAAATCAGTTATTTTATTTGATGTTGCAATTCCTTGATTGTTTAATATATATCCATTTTCATCTGTTGTTTGTAAATCTATGAAATATCCAACTGGAGCTGTCTTATCTATTACTATTGTATATACTTTATTAAGTTCTTCATTATCACCATTTTTTAGAATTAATGTATATGTTCCTTCTTGGGTAATATTTGAACCAGATTGATATGGTACTCCGTTTAATGTTGCATAATAATTTTTTGAAAGATTCCATGTGAATTTAACAATGTAATTATGAATCAAATATGTTTGTCCAGAGATTTCTTCTTCTTTGATTCCTGTTGTTGTTTTTATTATTTTATATAGTTTACCAGTTGGAGAACCTAAGCTTAATGCAATATTATAACTATATGGATTAATTCCATCTGATAAATGATTACTAAATTTATCTACAACAGTAATTTCATAATTGCCATTTGTTTCAAAATAAAATGAATAACTATTTTTATTATTTGTTAGTTTTATTTCTTTATTTTCATAATCAAATGATATTTCCTCGCCATCTCTCCTGATGGTTAATTGAGAAAATTGACCTTCTGATATGACTGGATTTTCGGCTTCAAATTCAATTGATAATCCAACTTGTTCGCCTTCTTCATTTTCTATTATTTTAATGTCATAAGATATTCCATTTTTATAAACATAGATTGTATATAGACTAGATGTTAATCCTGTTATGGAATAGATTCTAATGTCATATTTTCCATTTTCTAAAAATTGTAAATTTTGATATTCATTTTCAAGAAAATTATAACAATTATAATAATTCCAAGAACCATTATTGATTTTGTATTGAATTATCGAATATTGATCTATATTACTATTTTGATTGTCATTAATAGCTGGATTAATAGTTAGAGTTTTTGTTAAATAATAAATGTTATCTGTATTATATGATACAGTTGTTTCACCATTTAATATATCTGCAACTGGATTGACAGCACATAAATAAATAAAATATTTTGTGCTATTCCCTGCTTTGTCAGTTTCTATTATTTCATTTAGTCCATTTTTTAATGTATTAACATTAAAAAATGTAGTAGAACCAATTTCTTCAATACTTTTATTTTGTAATGTATTTAGGTTTAATGTTTGAAGATAGAAAATTGGATAGCCTTCGTATGTTAAATATGTATAATATATTTTTCCATTTATTGTAGGACAAGGATTATATATTCCTTGATTCACTGGATTGATTTCTTCAATTGAATCATTAGCAATCTTTTTTAATTGCTTATTATATTCATCATAAGTGAAATATACAACGTATTTTCCTGTTGATTTCCAGTTTGAAGATTTATAAATATATACATATCCATCTGAATTATTTGAATTATATGAATCTCCAAATCCAGATGGTATTATTGTACCAATATCAGCAATAGAATATTCTCTTAGATATTCTTCATTTGCATCATAAGGTAATTTTATAGTGTAATTTATTTCTCTTTCAACTGCATAAGAATAAGCACTATAATAATTTATATTATTTGTTGATTCTATTGTTTTAAAACTAAAACTATAAATTGTAGGATTAGCTCCATCTTTATCATAAGTGTTATACCAAATTTTAGATGAATTATATCCATTTTGTTCTAAATAATTTATAGCTTTATAAGGAGCTGTCTTATCTATTACTATTGTTGTAGTGAATGTTCCACCAATAGAATATTCTATAGTTATTGTGTATGTGCCTTCATCTTTTAAAGTAATATTTTTTTGTTCAATTGTAAAATCTTCTATTGAATTGATTAATTCGGAATTTTTATAAATAGAATATTTATATTCTATATTTAAACATTGATTAGAATTAGGCTCTTTTTCTGCATAATCTTGATTACTAATAAAAGGCTTTAATTCTAAAGTAATATCTGTATTATAATATCCATCATTATAATCATAATTATATCTTTTTTGATTTGATATTATTTTTAAATAACTAGCATCAATTATTTTTACAATATATTTTGTGCTATTCCCTGCTTTGTCTTGAAGTTCTACTTCACAATCATTATATATATTGTAAGTTGTAGATGCTCCTGTGTTTAATTCATCTTTATAGAATGTACAATTAGGTTCATCCCAGTAGAATTTAATACCTTCATTTGATGTTATTAATGTAGTTCCATTTATTAATACATCATTTCCTTTTATTCCTTCCCAATTTAATGATGGGCTTGTATTATCAATAATAAAATTATATGGGTTAAATATAGAACCATCATCTATTGTAAAAGTTAATTGTGTATTTACTGGAACATCAAAGCCTTCTCCATCAATCCAGTTGTTTTTTAAATTTCCAGTATAGGTTTGATTTCCGATTGAAATTTGATGAATTAATTCTTTTAAGTATTCTTTATTTAATTGAGTATTAAAGTGTAAATATACTTTGTTATTTTTGGTTGGATTAGTTTCGGTGATGGGTTTACCATCTTCATTTGATAAATATATATCTTTATTTTCAATGTAGTAATAAGCTATAGCTGATGCTGGAGTTTTGTAGTTTGAATCATCATAATTTATGACTTTGTATTTACCTACTTGATTTATTGATGTAGTTTGATTTGAAGAGATAGTTGTTGTATCAAGAACAGTATTTGAACCATCATTTCTATATTTAAGAATTTTATAATTCCCTGTAAATGATTCTTCTGATGTTATTATTTTATAATCATCAGTTTTATCTATAATAGGAGAATCATCAACAATTCTTGTATCATAATACTTTTTAAAACTATAACTTCCAGAACCCATTGTTTTAGTGAAAGTAAATGAATTTTGTGCATCTGATTGTTTTTCGTTATACCAGACAATTTCACTATCAGATATAGTATAGCTATATTTATAATGACTATAGCGTGTATATGTATTTCCTTTTAAATAAATTCCTTCCCACTTGTAATCGTAGAATCCCCACATTAGATTCGGAAAATCATCCATAGATTTACAATTATAGTACCAACCATTTCCTATATAATATTGTTTCCATTTATCGAAGTTATCTCCTAATTCTGTTTTTAAAAACAAAAATCTTGTGGCATTTCGCCCTTTAACTGCTCCGTTAATACCACTATTGATAGCATCATTCATTTGATTTTGAAAATCTTCTATTGTATCTTTTGAAACACCAGAAGCTTGATCAGTATCACTATAGTTTCTAGTATCTCCAGAATGATATGATGATTTTGAAGAAGCTTCATATTCTTTATAATCATCACATAAAATATCAAAGTTTCCTGAATTATTACTACTATTATATTCTTCACCAGATATTGTGAAGGAATCTTTATAGGATTGATATGTATATCCATCTACTATGCCGTTATATTTGATTGTGATGGTTCTAGTATAATATCCATATTGTGTTTTTTGGTTATATCCAATTATTTCATTACTATTTCCTATATTCTCTATTTCAGCCGATACATTTATATTACAAGTAATATAAAATCCGATTAAGAATATAAATGTAGCTAAAATAAAATACTTTAATTTTTTCATTTTTAATTATCCTCAATTTCACTTTCTAAAATAGCATCTGATACTAAATCATTACTATTTTTATTTTCTTTCTTTGGATATTGTTTTAAGTTTAATTTGTTTGCCATTTTGAATTTTTCTGATACAGGAGATGTATCATATAATAATTCTTCTTCTAAAGAATCAAATTCAAATAACTCACTATCAACGATAGGTGGTTCTTTAATTTCGGAAGAATTTCCATCTGTATTTTCGGCAACAAAATTAGGATTATCATCCATATTTGTTGCTTTCATATTTTCTTGATACATCATTTGATTTATGATGTCTTTATTTTTCTTTTCATTAAGCTCTTCATCTCTTTCTAAAGCTTCAATTGGTTCGGAATCGACCTCTACCCATTCATCAGCTTTAGGTTTAGATGAACTTAAATCGGATGGTTTTAATTGAACCTCTTCTTTTCTAACTTCGTTTTTAGGTTCAATATAAGAATTTTCCTGTCCAGTAATAAAAACTTTGTGTCTTTCTTTTAAATCATAAAAAGGAACTGTATCAGATGTTAGATTGTCTTGTAAATCAATCTTACCATCTTCAAAGAATTTTTTCTTTCGGCACTCTGAATCAAAATGGGGTACTAATTTAGTTTTAACAGGCTTTTCTCTAGTTGCAATAAAATAAGCTGTTCCGGGCTTCATATATTGCAAATCAGATACGTTGACTACATCTCTTTTCATTAAAGATGTAGAACCAGCGTAATCAACTGCTGATAATAATTGTTCATTAATATTAGCGTTGTGAGAAAAAGCTGTATAAGTACCCATTTTTTCTTGGAAGAATTTGATTGTTTCAATTTCATTTGAACCAAGATACATTTGCATTTGACATGAATCTAGGATTATTTTCATTTCTTGTTCTCCATATACAGCTTGTAGCTGTGATTTAGATTGTAAGATTAATGTAAAATAAATCTTACGAGAACGTGAAATTGTAATCCAAGTTTGCATAGCTGAAATTTTTGGCATATTACCAAATTCATCTAGTAAGAAATAAACTGGGCGTTCAAGTGTTGGTTCTTCTGTGCCATCATCTTTTATAAGAGGATGTGTAGAAGCATAATCAATCAAATAATTATAAATTTGTTGAATGATTAGTGTTGCGACACTATAGAACGCTTTTGATTCATCTGGTATGATTAAGAACAAAGCTGTAGGCTTTGAAACTATTTCTTCAAGCTTTATTTCATCTTTTGATGTAATATATTTTATTGCACCCTTAAAATATTCTTGCATTGAAGATGCAAAGCTTGACATATAAGAAGCGTAAGTTTTTTCTGATTGCTCAGAAGAAATTACTGCTGATGCTGATTCTATTACTTTTGATGTATCAAGATCTCTACGTTCTTTTAAATATTGAATAAGAACTGGAGATTTTTTTTCATTTTGATTCGGATTGGCATCTGGAACTTGTTTGTTGACTATGTTTGAGATTTGTTCAATTGTGAACATATCTCTTGTAAAATTATATCCGGGCTTTGCAGAATCTTCTAACATAGCCCAAATAATACCAGTCAACAAACCTCTAGCTCCATCAATGAAGTTAGAGTTATCTCCAGTTGCAGGTGGAATCAAAATGTTTGAAATATCAGCGATTTGCTGTTCACATTTATCTAAATATGAGAAATCGCCTGTATTGATGTAGTTATGATATAAATCATATACTGCTGATAATGGATTAAATCTTAATGATTTTCTTGGAGTTCTAAGATTTAAAACAACTACGTTATATCCTTGTTCTTTTAGCATCTTAGAATGTCTAGCATAAAGCTCGCCCTTTAAGTCATTGATAATCATAGTTGATTTTCTTTTTGACTTAGCATTAGCTTCTATTGTTGGAGAAATAAAGTATAAAGTTTTACCAGAACCTGGTGTACCAATGCATAGAGAATTTTTTTGTGATATAGAATCCAAATACAATTCTCCATTTTTCTTGAACGTTCTAACAGCTAAACCTTCAAAATTATATTTTGAAAGCTCACTCCATTTGTAATCGTATTTAGCTCTTTTAACTTCTCGTTCAAGCTTGAATCCATCTGGTTCAATGGTAATAACTTTTTCTTTGAATGTTTCATCTTCAAAATTACCAAATGAATTTGTAATTTCATCAGATGTCATTAATGATGCATTATCATAAGCATTGGAATCAGCTTTATCGGTATTTTCAACGATTTTTTTAAAACCTAGCAATTTCCTTTTTATTATTAGAAATGCAAAATAGCTAAATAAAGCTGATGCTATGATAATTGTTGTAATTAAGCTTTCTGGTGTAAAGGCATATTTGAAATAATCAAATGATGCGTTCATGCCTTCATTACTAATGCATACAATGTATGTTATACATACAGATGCAAGAATTATTATAAATATATATAGAGCAAGGAGAGATAATATCAAACCTTTTCCAATTTTTTTCATTATGCCATTTCCATTTGAGATTTCTTCTTTTTCTTCTTATTAAGAAGTGAATCAATCTCTTCTGGTTCTCCTTTCTCATTTAATAATTCTTCTTTTGAATGTTTTTCTTTCCAATATTTTTCAAATCTAGCTAATTCTTCTAACATGTCATTTTGTTCGCCACCTAAAGCTCCCAAAATATCTCCAAAAATTCTTCCAGCTTTTTTGTTATTGGATTCAAATAAATTAGCTTGCTTTCTAATTTTTTCTGGATTATCTTTATTGTCATAAATCTTAATCCCTTTGATGCTACTATTTCCAATAGCATCTAAATTATAATTACCAGTTTTAGTAATTAGGTTAAAAGCAAGTCCATCTTGATTCAATTCATCACATAGATTTATGATTTTATTATCATCAAGACCTAATTTCTTAAATACTTGTGCTATTCCCTTTGGTTGAATAGAAGGATTTAAGTTTAAGTTGTAAGTTTCATAATATCCTTCTTTATTTATAAAAGTATATTGATTGTAATCTCCTTTTATAATTCCGGATTGGGTATTTGATTTAAAAGGTATTTCATTTGTTCTATTTACAACAAAATCTAATCCATATTTATTTAATATGGCTCTATCATTTTCTAAAGATGGATAATCTTTAAGATTGATGATGTCATAAGCTTGTAAGAACGCTTCTTCTCGTTCTTCCTTTGTTTCAAATTTTGTTGTAATTAGCTTATCTTTTAATTCTTGTTGCTTATGGTTATGTTTATAACCTTTAAAGCAAATAGATTTATAAGCTTCTGAATTACTCTTTAAATCTAACTTTAGATCTAAAGACTGTAGGTATTTCAGTCTTTCGGCCAAAGACTCATTTACTTCATCTTTTGCAGCAAGATTTTTTTCGTTCTGTCTATACTCAAAAATACCTTTTAAAATCTCATTACACATTCGATTATAATATTCATCAATTCTTGATGAAGCAAATTCAGAAGCTGACTTAGGCATAGGAACATTTACTTCCGTATAATTATTTATTATTTGAGATTGAGTATTATGAAGTGCATCAAAATACTCCTTTGTAATTTCTCTTAATCCTTTATGATGGATTACTTCTCCTGTATCAGAATTAATTTCATCATGGGATTTGTCCATCTCAATTAATGTTCTTAAAGATGTTTGTAAAATATCTTTAGTTTTATTATTTTGTCTAGCATATTGTTTAGATGTTAATTTTCCTAAGTTGATATTTAAGTTCTTTATAAAGTCAATATGTTCTGTATTTTGAAAGATTGATTTAAGTTCATTACGAGCTTCTTCTCGTAATTGACAATAAGAATAATCTTTAGCTTGATGGTAATCAGCAATTAAGTATTTATAATTATTAATTGCATCTTTTGATAGTTTATAACTATGCCATTTATCTGAACCGTTTTTTGCTATTGATAACGGTTCTTTTTCCCACCATAAAAGATGGATGTGCCTATTATCTGTATTAGTATGATATACTCCAGTCCATTCCATATTTTCTGGTTTAAAGCCAGCTTCTATAAAGAATTTGTCAATAGTATTCTTTATAGTGTTATAAGCCTGTTCTTTATTATTTACATATTGAGATGAATATTCTGGAGTAAAGGATAATACACCACTCCAAATAGTTGAATGAGTGGTTTTTAATTTTTCTGTATATTCTTTGAATTTTTCTTTAGATACATCACCATTCTTATCAAATAGTCCTGTTGAGCCACCTCTATTTTCAAGATAGTTGATGTAATTTTTATCTATGTTTTGAAGCTTGCCATTTTCATCTAAAATGGATTCAAGCTTTTTGACTTCATCTAGTGGGATATTATCCGTACCATGATCGTTAAGATAAGAGCATATATTATATTGAGAATTACAACGATAGAAATTATTTGATTTATCTATTCTAGCTTGTTCCATTGGATTTTTTGCTATATAATCCTTTGGATAATATTTGCAATATTGAGTTTGAAAAATTATTGATGGAAGCATTATTTTTCATCTCCTTCTTTAGTCTTGACAAATTGGACTTTGTTAGTCTTTTTGAAATTACTTAAAGCATCTATTTTTTTCTCTAAGAATTGTTCTGCAATTCTATTGTCGTATGAACGACTAAGCTCTTCACTCATTTTTCCAGCTCCCTGTGTAGCTATAAAAATATTTAGTAAAAATTTTAGATGCTCATAAGTTGAAGAGTTAATATATTCTTGAATTGATGTTGTAGCATTTATATGAGTTAATTCATCTCTTAAAGATTGGTAATAATTTTGTTTGTCATTTTTTAATTCTTGAATTTCATCCAAGAGAATTTTATTTTGTTCTTGTAAGAGATGATTTATTTCTAATTGATGATTGAGTATTTGTTGTTCTTCTGATTCAGAAATAATACTATATTTTTTTTCTAACATAGGCAAGCCTATCTCTATTAATTGGTTTAATAAATTATTTCTTGGGATATTAAATGATTCAGATAATTTATTAATTCGTTCAAGACTTTTTTTATTAGTGATATAACATTGGATTCTATGTTCTTCTTTTCGAGGTTTCTTATTTATAGGTGTATCTACTGTAGGACACTCCTCTTCTGTGAACAAAGACTCTTGATGTATTTTATTATTATTCTCTTTCATATTTATACTCCTATATAGATCTATAATATATAAATTTTAAAAACTACATAATATTATATTATATAGTCAAAACAATGTAAATATATATCTAAATATTTAATTATTTTGAAGCAGGATAAGGTTGTGTGCTCAAAAATGCTCACGCCTTTTTTTGACACAATATTGACACCACAGGCATAATATATTAAAATATATGCTGTGGTTTTCATTTTCGGAGTCCGAAAATAGATTTGTGAAATACACTTATTCTTTAGAAAGGGTGGAAAGAAAAAAACATGTTTTTAGCAATCATTGATGAAAGAATTGATCCTGTCCTTCGAACTGGAGTTAATATCTTAATTGGCGTTGCCGCCTTCGTATTTATCTTTATGATAATTACTACAGGCATTAAATTTATGACTTCCAATTCTGCCGAAGAGCATCAGCAAGCTAAGTCAAAATTAATATGGGTTATTATAGGATTCGTATTATGTGTTCTTTCAATTGTAATATTCAATGTTGTTTGGACTTTAGTTGGTTCTAATGCTAACTATCAATATCCAGTTGTCAACAAATAAAAAAGCCGGAGATTAATTCTCCAGCTTTTTATTTTTATAGATTTTCTTTTAAATATGAAACAGCTTCTTCTACTGTATCAAATACTTCATCAGGGATATTATATTTATCTCCTTCTGATACAACTATGAAATAAAAGAATGTTTCCTTTAATCTTTCAAACAACTCTTTTGTCTTTTGTGTTGTTTCTAAATATGGTGAATCTTCAAGATTTTCAATCGTATCAGATTTCATAATATATGCTGTTTTATTTTTCTTTTCAAACATCTTGACAAATTCGTTGTTATCTCCATTGAAAAGATTGGCATAATACTCTTCTACAGACAATCTCATGTCTGGAACTAAGTCTTTAATTTTACTCATAAATTAATCCATCTCCATTCCATTTATTTCGTTTTGTTCTACTTCTTTATAAGTATCTTGATTTGTATTTACCTGTTGTTGTTTTTCTCTTGCTATGCCATATTCATCCTTAGATTTTATAATGTGTAAAATCTGTCTATTTTCAATTTTTGACATATCAGTGAAGTCATTTTCGTATGCTTCTTTAAAAAGCGAAACAACAGGTTCTACAGCTTCTACATTAGCTAATAGCTGAGAAGCTTTTAACTTCTTCCAAGATTCTTCATCTTTCCAGAATGGGCTTTGCTTTGTCATTTTTAAATAACCAGCAATATAGTCTTTAGAATATAAATCCTGTGTATTTATTTTAAAATAATCTAGCACCATATCAGAGAATAATTGTGCTTGGATTTCTTGATTCTCGTGTGATAAAGTTTTTTGATGTATATCGGAATTGTCAAGATGTTTCATTAGCTCGTGTCCGATCTCATGAGATAGCACCATAATCTTAGCATCTGTAGGAAGTTCTTCCTTTATTTTAATAACTTTTTCACCACTCCAATAATGAGAATTACTTCCGTTTAATAATAAAGAATTTATACTCTTATCTTCAACATATTTGATACCCATAGCTGAACAAAATTTTTTCATTTTTTCTAAAATGTTTTTGTTCTCTTCGCCTGTTGCATCTACATTATATGTTTTATAAATATCTGGAATCATATCTGGAGTTGCATTAGTTTGAGAGATAGAAAATATACAAGCTTTTTGGAAATATTCTTGTACTTCAAATTTTCTTAAAAGATTTCCATCTTCTGCAACTTTCATATTTCTTTCTTTTAATTCTTCTTCTGAAAGAGTAGTTGGTAATACTCCATCAGCTTCTCCTAGTGGATTTACTTTAGACCAATAAATTGTTTTTTTAGAAAATGGAATTAGTATAGACATTCCATGTTCTCCAGCTTTAATAGATAAC
Organism: Bacilli bacterium; assembly: GCA_017450215.1. Lineage (GTDB taxonomy): Bacteria > Bacillota_I > Bacilli_A > ML615J-28 > CAG-698 > RGIG3506. The sequence goes on from JAFSVH010000110.1 coordinate 14,449, forward strand.
TTTTCTCTATTCCATTCTTTAAATGTAGCAAAGTATGGAACAAAGTCTTGTACAGTAGCTTGATTCCATAACCATATTCTATTTCTAAATGAATAATCAGCCATATTAAATTGATTTTGAGCTTTAATAAATTCCCAATATTTTTGACTATTATTCATTAGATTATCTTCAAAACTTTTAATTAAGGTGTTTGTAATATCTGTATATCTTAATTTTTCTTTAGGAGTAAATTCCTTGAATTTTTTCTTTTTATCCATATTTTCTTCCTTCTTTATATATTTTTCATAAACTTTTGGAGCAAACAGCTTTAAATATTTTTGGGCTTTTTGAATTAAATTTTTAGCTGTTAGATCATTTTTCTTGGATAGAATATTTATAATATTTAATAAATCTTCTCCATCTTCAAAAAAATGAGTGAAATAAGATGTATGTCCATTTCCAGTTATTGTTGATAATGGCAAATTTTTGTCATATTTATATAATTCATCATTAAATAAATTTTGTTCATATCTTCTTTGTTCATCTTTTATATCATCTAAAAATTTGGTATTTAAAGCGTTTGGAAGAGATAAATCTCTAATACCATCCTTTAATTGATTTAAGACTTCTTCAAAGCCATCTAATAATGTAGGATGCTTTTCATTATCCGTTCCACGAATCCAGTCAAAAAGATTTTCTTTTACTATGATGTTATCATTAAATTTATAATATAATTCTATTGCTGATACATCATGTTCAAACCATTCATAAGATGTTTCAATATAATCTTCTTTTATTTTTAGTGAAAATTTATCACTTATATATAATTCTTTATCTCTAGGAAGAGAATTAATATAATTGTTTATTTCATTACTACTATATTTAAAATCAAACAATTTTAATCCATCTCCATTCCAGAATCTTTATTTGTTGATTCTTCTTTTTCTGTAGTTGGATTATTTTTATTATAATTTGGATTAAATTTAAAATTCTTTGTGTTATTCATAGCTAAAGCTATAGTTTTTTCGCCATAAGTTAAGCCACGTTTATAGGATGTGATTCTATCCCATTTTTCACGCATTAAGCCAGAACTTCTAAATATATTGTCTATTTGTTCAAATGAATCAGTATAGAAGGCAATCATATTACATAATGTTAAATCAGCTTGCGATTGACCTTCATTATCAATTTCTTCTTGGGTATAGAATGGCTCCCAATTTCCGAAATGATACATTTCTTCAAATTTGTTATAACCGAAAAATTCATTTTTTCTTCTTTCGTATGATTGGGTTAATTTCTCAATAATTTGTTCTGATGTTAATCCTAAAGAATTGCCTGATGAACCTTTAATTAATTCCTCAGCTTGAAGATTATTTTCTCTTTTAGCTAATTCTTCTTCTGTAGGCATTAAGTATTTAGGCAATACCTTTTCTACTGTTTCTTGGGCTTTTTTTAATGTTTGAAGCTTCTTTTTAGCTCCATCTAATTCAAGTCCTGCTTCTGCAAAAAAATGAGCTGGTGGATAATATGTTCCATCTTTATTCAATCTTCCTAAATATGCTTCAAGTTCTGGAGTTTTAACTTTGAATTTTGAGCTTAATTCCGTAGGCTTAAAATTGAAATAAAGATGTAATCCTGTTCCAGATGGCGATTTAGTAGAAAAGGTATCAAATGCTTCCATTAATTCTTTAGCCAATGGAGATAAATTTCCGTTTTTATCTATGCATGAATCAATATCTAATGTACCTATGCCACATCCTGCTTCAAAACCTATTCCATCTAGTTCAAGCTCTACAGCTTTGGCAATTACTTCATCTAAAGTCGACCAAGTATATGCGTTTTTGATTCCTAAAGGATGATATTTTGTAAAATCCGGAATTGGTTTTCCAGTTTTTTTATCCAATATCCATGTTCCATTTTCATCCTTTTGTTTTTCAAAACAGCAATTGATTTCTTCGTTAGCTTTAGCAAGTTTGATATTATTTTTTGTTGAATGATTACAATCTACAGGTATTTTAGATACCTTTCCATCTTCTCCGATTGTAAATTTCCATCCAACAAATTGCCTTCTTGGTTCTCCGTTCCAGAAGAATTGCATTTCCTTTGGGAAGAATTTTTTAAAGTTTTCCCAATTTATAGTGTTTCTTCTTGCAATAAATTGCTCGTAATTTTGTGCTAATAATTTAGTATGTGAGATAACATTATCAGAACTAAATTCTTCATTATCATTATCTTCCATTTCATTTTCTGCTTCCTCTACAATTTGATTAAGATAATCAATGTATTTTCTGCCATCTAATACTTTGTTATCGGCTGATAAGATTCCTGCTATTACTAATGCTGTTGGATCATAATGAATTACTAACTTTTTTTCTTTAACTCTTTGTTCGATTTGTCGTATGATGTTATTTATTTCTTCTTTTTCTCTTTTGACTTCTTCATCTTGCATCAAAACATATTCAAACATTTTGTTAAATGTTTTATATTCTTTCTCATATTTAGATTTTAATTCATCATTATAAAAGATTTTTGATTTTACAATATCTTCTAAATCTTTTACACTTTTACTAGATTCAAGTTGTTGTAATGATGAATTATACGAATCTAAATTAGAAATAAATAAATTATGGCAATAAAAATACAAAGCAGCTTTCATATTTTTTGAATATTCAAGTTCCTTCGGGCTTTGTATTTTTTGCCAATGCAATTCCTTGAATGTTGATGATTCTAACATCTTTTTGAAAGATGGATTAGATGCATCTTTTTCATTAAATATTTTTGTTCTTTTTAAAAGAGTTAATTCCTCTTCATTAGGAATATAATTCGATTTAAGCCCAAAAATATCTAATATTGGATTTTCATTATTTGATTCTATACATAATAGTTTATCATTCTTAAAAAATGAATAACCATTAATATATGAATACTGGTTTACATCATATTCTCCTATGATGTTCCAATCGTTGCTTTCAAAATTATGCTTTTGAAAATAAGCTAATAATTTATCAGCCGAATTTTTTTCGTTATTATAAACGAAAAATTTAAACTTCATATTTTCTTCCTCTCTTTCTATTTCACACTACGTTTTATTATAACATACATATAAATAAAAATAAAATCCTATATAATAGGATTTTATAATTTATTATTTTTATAATTTACAAATTGCTGTGGATAGAATTGTTTCATATATTCAAGGGCTTTATCATGAAATACATCAAACCAATTTTTATTTCTACGTTTTAAGGTTTTATCTAAATTTGTTATATCATCAAGTGTGTAGCCTTGACCTTTTAAATATACAACGTAAACAACAACAGCAAAAGTGGATATATCACAAAATTTATCTATAACTGCATTTGCAGTATCAATAAGCTCTTCTATTTCTTCATCTGACATTTTAACATCTTGTACTTCCATTTGTTTTAAAATAAGATAATAAACATTAAAATTATGAAAAAAAGAACAATGATTTTCTACTGCTTTAGCCATTATTTCATAATTTTCTTTCCAAAAAAAATTATCTTTTTGCCATTTCATCATGTTATATTTCTCCTTATCTTACATTTTCTATTACATCATCTTCATTGTAGTATAATTCAATATGAGCTTTTAATCTTGTGTTTGAATCTACAAGCAACAATACATCTCCAGATGATGCTGTTGATAACGCTTGAATTTCCGGTTCAGTTAAGCCACCGTTATAATTTTCATACATCTTAGCTACTGATTCCAAATCGTTAGCATTAAGACCAAATAAAGCTGTATATTGACATCCGTTTATTACTGCTGATGCTGGAGTTAATGTTCTTGGATCATTACCAATAAAATCTTTTAAATTTTGTGTTGCACAAATTATTGAACCATTGTATTTTCTGATTTGTTTTGTCATTTGGCTCATAAAATCAAGTGCGACAGGGAAACGTGGATTGATGAATCTATGTGCTTCATCTATGGCAATAATGATTTTATTATCTGTATTATTTTTAAAGTTGTATGCTTTGTTTTTCATTATTTCAAGATTTAAAAATCTCATAACTAAAAGCATTTGTCCATTTGCAATTACTTCGTTTGAATTACCAAATAATGATTGGAAATTTAAAACGCAGAATGGATTATCTAATTTTAATGTAGTTGCACCATTCCAAAGTCTTGCCTTTGAACCTGTTGTAAAATCTTCTAGCATATTTACGATTTTTCTTAACATTAATTTGTCATAATCATTATCGGCTGTTTCAAACCAATTTTTAGCAACA
>JAFSVH010000111.1 GCA_017450215.1 Bacilli bacterium
CGCAATCTTAAAAAAGAGCTTATAGTATAGATTAATTAAGTTTTCAAATTCTTGATCTGTCTTTATCCGCATTGTTGTTCTCATTCCCTTTTATATTACAAATTACATAGCCAAAATGTCACAAAAAATTTTTATTTTTTTTATATTTTATCATTTTATCATTCTATTTCCAAGATTCATCATAAAAAAAAGAGCCATTTAGGCTCTATTTACTATTATCACTACCATTTCTCAAAGCAGTAGCTATTGTACTCTTAATACCACCTGATCCACCTAAGTTAGTAATTACAGAACTTACCATTCCTTCACTAACAATAACTAGTGCAGGACATTTACTTATATCCATTGATGAATATAAAGCAAGAAAATAATCTGAACATGTTGGATAATCAGCACTTGATTTAAATTTATCAATATCATATAGATAAATAGGTATTAAGTTTTCTATTTTCTTGTTTTGATGATAATAAGTAAAATAATTCGTAATAATAGGTTCTAAATCTGTATTCTTTGCAGCACTTTCATACCCATTACTTGATGAATATACAAATACATAATAATCACCACTATTACCTTGACCTGTAATATCACGAATCAAATAATTAGTTTTTGCTATATCATCATATGTTTTAAATTCTTTTGTTTGGTTTATTCTAATAAATAAAAATACTATAAATAATAACGTAACAAACGCAAAAAGAATCCAAACTAATAAAACTTTAAATTTTTCATCTGCTTTCATTTTATTCCCACCTTAAACACTATACGATTATAACATATTAAATACATAAAAAGCAATTTTAATTATTTCTAAATGAATTAGCTATATCAGCAATGTCATGAAAACAATGACTTAATCCTGATTTAGATATAAATCTTCCAATTACTTCTTCGCTCATCATGCTAAGTTCACTAAGTGAAGCATCAGGATTTTCTGTTCTTAACATAATAGCTTCTAATAATCTTGGTGACAATGTAGCTAAACCAAGATATTTATCAATTATCTTAATGTCATCAAATTGCTTTTCAATTGATTTTTGACTTTTAATTGAATTTGCAATATCACAATTCATACAGCGATTTACTGTATTAATCATATCTCTCTTAATTCGTGAATCTTCAAATTCAAACATTGTATTAAAAGCATTGAGATATTTTAAGAAGTCAACAATTTGTTCGACCTTCTTTATATAGAATATAACATTATTTCGTCTATTTGCCTTTTTACCATTAATATCTATTTTATTTAAAGCATTAATAATGAAATCAACTTCGCTATCACTTTTACAGCTAATTTCTAAATGATATCTTGCTTTACTCGGTTCATTAATTGAACCCTTAGCTAGAAAGAAACCTCTAATTACACTAGATTCATATCCATCATAAATTGATGGAACTTCATCTATATAATTAAAATATTCATCAACTAATTGTAAATCAATCAACATATCCTGAACAGAATCATTAATTGTAACATAATAAATATTATTATGATCTAAATTAGCCCTTGCTTTAGCTTTCAATTCAATATTAATTTTATATATTTTTTTCACTAAATATATAAGTCTTCTCGAAATATTTAAACTAGCTGTTTTAATTTCTGCACTAATGCCATCAAATCTTATTATGAGTTCTAATTTTAGTTTTAATATTCCATACAATTCCGCTTTTAATTCTTCATCATTATATTCATAAGTCAAAATATCTTTTTTTACATCGTTTGTGAAAGACATTATTCTCCTTTTTCAGAAGTATCTTCTACTTCTTCTACATTATTAACTTCTTCTTTCACTATTTCTTGTTCTTCTTGAACTTTCTTATCTTCCTTTTTTCCGAAGCTACCTTGGCAAGCATCGCCAGGTTCTCTCCACAAAATAGGAACATAATTAAATTTATGTCTTAAAACAAAACCAACAACACCAACTACAACATAAATTATTGCAAATAGTTGAGCAATCTTCAATGCACCTACTGTTTGAGCATCAGTTCTTAACATTTCAATAAAGAATCTTAAAATACCATACCAAACAAGATAAATAAAGATAGCATCACCAACCATATACTTCTTGTAAAATTTACGTAATAATAAAATTACACCTAAGCCTAATAAATTAAATGCTGATTCATATAAAAATGTAGGATGATAGTAACCAACATTTGGAGCTACATCGCTAACCTCATTTATATACATATTATCAACAATGAATTTAGGTAAAAAGCTACTCAACCAATTTCTTTGAGCATCCAAATCAGGAAAACCTGGAACAAGTGTTCCATGAGCTTCATGATTGAAGAAATTGCCCCATCTTCCACAAGCTTGACCAATCAAGAAACCAGGTCCAGCAAGCTCACCCAAGAAGAATGGGTGTACTTTTATTTTTCTACAATACAAATAAGCAAAAATAATAGCTGCAATTATACCACCATTAATAGCTAATCCACCATTTCTAAATTCTGTAATGATTGTCCATGGTTTGGTTATTACTTTATGAAAGTCATCAAATACACAATAAAAGATTCTAGCACCTAATACACCAACAACAAGACCAAATCCAAAAGCAGTATATACTTGATCTTCAGTCATACCAATTTTCTTAGCCCATCTAATTCCTACAATCAAAGCAATAACAGCACCAATTAATATGCATACTGCATATTTCTTAATAGATAAACTACCAATTGAAAATAAATCTTCACTAAAATGAGTTATAGATTCGTGATCATATAAGAATAATCCTAACAAATCCATTATTTACCTCCTTTAACAATCTTATCAATTTTATCAATAAATTCAGCACCTGGATTTTTTCCAAAGCTCTTAAGTCTCCAGTTCATCGCAGCTACTTCAACTTGAGTTGCTATATTTTTTCCAGGCATTACATAAATAATAGTTTTAGGAACCTTAGTGTCAAATATTCGTTCATATTTTTCTTCTAAGCCTAAACGATCAATCTTTGCTTCATCAGTTAATCTAACTAATTCAACAATCAGCATTAATTTCTTTTTATTTCTAAATGCTTTAACTCCGAATAGTTCAACAACATCAACTATTCCTAGTCCTCTAACTTCCATCATTCTTTCAATCGTCTTAGGACATGATGCAACAAGCAAACCAGAATAAGCTTCACCTACTTCTACACTATCATCACAAACTAAAGTATGACCTCGTTCTAATAATTCAAGAGCAGCTTCACTTTTACCAATTTTACTTTCCCCTGTAATTAAAACACCAACTCCATTAATATCCATCATAGTTCCATGCATAGTCTTCTTTTCAGCTAATTCTTCTGATAGATATGATCCTAAAGCACTGAAAGTGACAGTAGTTCTTTCCCGTGATTTTAGAATAGGAATTTTATATTTCTTCCCTGCCTCAATAAATTCATTTGGTATCTCTTCAACATTCTTTGTGAAAATAAATGCTGGAGGTAGAGGTTCAAATAATTTTTTTACTCTATCTTTTCTTATATTTTCATCTAACATATAGAAAAGATTAATCTCTTTTGTTCCAATAATTTGAATTCTAGGATATTCGTAAAACTCAAAATAACCAGCATATATTTCAACACCTGGTCTTGATAATGTTGAACGGTTGACATCTCTATCTAGATATTCACTTCCACTCACAACTTCAAGTTTAAGTTTCTTTACACAATCCCTAACTGTAATTGTATTAAACATCTTCTTCACCTATTATTTATTATTCTTTTGTTTTTTTCTTCTTCTTATAAAAAACTTTGTAAGAACTTTTTCCATAAAATATTTAACATAAAATCTCTTAGTAGCATAAATCAAAGCAATAATTAAAATGTATAAATAGAATTTTTCAATTGTAATAAAGACAGGCATAACACCACAAAACAATCCAGTTATTGCAATTGGAAGTATTCCTATAACAGGAACAAGTAAAATATTCTTTCTAATACATAAATTATATAAAGGAATTGATGCTAATTTAAGACATATTTCACAGCCTACAAAAAATAAAACGAAAAACAACAAATCAACTTTACTATTGTAGGTTGCCCATTCAAAAATAGCAGAAAATGCAAAGAATAAAGCAAAATCAAAAATAATTATGGTTAGAAGAGAAAATAAAGCTGACTTGAAATCTACCCTATTACCTTTTATTGATAATATCCTTACCTTATTAGGGTCAAGTCCATTCTCTTCAGCAAGTCTATTGATGGCATCATTAATTTCATCCATCAATTTATCTTTTTCTTCCGCTTTTCTCTTCCTTTCTTTTCTAGCAATTTTTCTAGCTATTCTTTTATCATCAGTATTGACATCAACAACATCTTCGTTATTATCATCAGTATCTTTTTTTAAATCGTCATTATCATTCATCATCTATCTTTCTCTAATACTTTCTTCAAATATTTACCAGTGTAACTTCTATCACAATCAATAACATCCTGTTTACTACCAGAAACTACAACTTCACCACCAAAAACACCACCATCAGGACCTAAGTCAATGATATAATCTGCTTGTTTAATTACATCTAAATTATGCTCAATGACAATGACAGAACCACCTTCATCAACTATATGATTTAATACCTTAATTAATTTATTAACATCATCACTATGAAGACCTGTAGTAGGTTCATCTAGAATATAGATTGCTTTAGTTGAAATCTTCTTATAAAGCTCACTAGCAAGTTTCACTCTTTGTGCTTCACCACCAGATAAAGTAACTGCATTTTGTCCAAGCTTAATATAACTTAAACCAACTTGATTCAAAATGTCTAATTTTGTCTTTATTTGAGGTATATTTTCAAAGAATTTAACTCCTTCTTCTACTGTCATTTCTAATACATCATAGATGTTCTTATCTTTATATTTAATTTCTAATGTTTCAGAATTATATCTAGTTCCATGACATTCTTCACAAGGAACAAAAACATCAGGTAAAAAGTGCATTTCAATTCTTATAACACCATCACCCCAACACTTTTCACATCTTCCACCTTTCACATTAAAAGAGAATCTTCCTTTATTATATCCTCTTTCCTTTGCTTCCATAGTTGATGCAAATAAATCACGAATGTGATCAAACACACCAGTATAAGTTGCTGGATTACTTCTTGGAGTTCTTCCAATTGGACTTTGGTCTATTTCAATAATCTTATCGATGTTTTCAATTCCTTCAATACGATCACACTTACCAGGAATAATCTTGCTCTTATTAACTTCCTTTTGTAATGTTTTAACTAAAATATCATTAATCAAACTACTTTTACCACTACCAGAAACACCTGTAACAACTACTAATTTACCCAAAGGAATTTCAACATCAATTCCTTTTAAATTATTTTCTCTAGCACCAACAATCTTTAAGAACTTACCATTACCACTACGTTCAAATTTTGGTATTTCAATTTTCTTTCTTCCAGATAAATAATCTCCAGTAATACTATTTTCATTATTACATACATCTTCAATACTACCACAAGCAACAACTTCACCACCATTAATTCCAGCACCAGGACCAATGTCAATTAAATAATCACATTTACGCATTATTTCTTCATCGTGTTCAACAACAATCAAACTATTGCCTAAATCACGCATATTCTTTAAAGCAGCAATCAATCTATCATTATCTCTTTGATGTAGACCAATTGATGGTTCATCAAGTACATAAAGTACTCCTGATAATTGAGATCCAATCTGAGTAGCAAGTCTAATTCTTTGACTTTCTCCGCCTGACAAAGTAGAGGCAGAACGAGATAAAGTAAGATATTCAAGTCCAACATTATTTAAAAAATTAAGTCTTGAAATTATTTCTTTTAATACCAAATTACCAATTTTTCTTTCTGTCTCAGTTAAATCTAAATTCTTAATAAAATCAACTAATTCACTAATAGACAAACTAGTTATTTCATCAATGTCAAGGCCACCAATCTTAACAGCTAAAGCATGTTCATTTAATTTTCTTCCTTGACAGGTAGGACAAGTACAATCACTTAAATAAGAATTATAATATTCTCTACTAAATGATGACGATGTTTCTTTATATCTTCTTTCAATTAAATCAGCTAAGCCTTCAATAAAAGCATTTCGTTTATAATGTAAGCCACCACTTGAATTAATTTCATATTGAATTGGTTCTTTTGAACCATGAAGAATAATATCAACTTGTTCTTCAGTCAATTCATTAAATGGAACATCTTCACTAATATTATAATAATCTAGCAAAGTCTTAAATTGTTGCCACTCGATATTTTCCGTATCAACAAAATTCTTTACATATCTTATAGCACCTTGTCTTATGGTTTTTGTTGGATCAGGGACAAGAAGTTCAAGTGATAATTGTTGAAGGAAGCCTAAGCCTTTACATTCAGGACAAGCACCTTGTGGAGAGTTAAAAGAGAACAATACAGGTTCAAGTTTTGGAATACTGAATCCACATTCAGGACAAGCTAAATGCTCACTGAACACTAATTCTTCATGTTTTTCTTCACCATTTACATCCTTTGTAACATCAACAACAACTTTACCATCACCTAATTTACAAGCAAGTTCCAATGAATCATAAATCCTTGATCTTGATTCTTCTCTAATTTTTACACGATCAATAATTGCGTCAATATTATGTTTAATATTCTTATCAAGTATTATTTCTTCATCTAAATCATAAACAAACCCATCAACTCTAACCTTTGTTAGACCTTCTTTTTGAAGAAGTTCAAACAACTTTTCATGTCTTCCTTTTTGCATATGTGCAGCAGGACTCATTATAATTATCTTTGTATCAACAGGTAATTCAAACAATCTTTCACACATTTGAGTGATTGTTTGACTCTTAATTTCAATTCCATGGATAGGACAATAAGCTCTACCTATACGAGCATATAACAATCTAAAATAATCATATATTTCAGTAACAGTACCAACAGTACTTCGAGGGTTTTTATTTGTTGTCTTTTGATCAATTGAAATAGCAGGAGATAAGCCATCAATACTATCAACATCTGGTTTATCAACATTATTTAAAAATTGTCTTGCATAAGCAGATATACTTTCAACATATCTTCTTTGACCTTCTGCATAAATTGTATCAAATGCCAAAGAGGACTTACCACTACCAGATAAACCAGTCATAACTACTAATTTATTCTTAGGGATTTTTAAATCAATGTTCTTAAGATTATTTTCCCTAGCCCCTCGGATTACAATATAATCATTGTTCATTTTTGCTCCTATCCTAGCAAATAAATAATAATTATAAATATCATTTATTATTATTTACTAAATCTATAAATTCTTGTTCATTTATAATCTTTATTCCAAGTGCTTCTGCCTTAGTCTTTTTACTACCAGCATCACTTCCACAGACAACTAAATAAGTTGATTTAGAAACAGATGTTGCAGCTTTACCACCTAAAGATTCGATTAAACTAGATGCTTCCTCTCTTGTTAATGATTCAAGTTTACCAGTTAAAACAATAGATTTACCCTTGAATAAACTACCTTCACTAACATCTTCCATAATAGGATTAACACCAACACTCTTAAGCTCATCAATGAATTCTTTATTTTCATTAAAATATGTTGATACACTTGATGCAATAGCATCACCAATATCATAAATTTTAATCAAATCATCATAACTAGCATTTTCTAAATTGTCTAAAGATTTAAATTCTTTTGCAAGTATCTTACTAACTTTTCCACCAACAAATCTAATTCCCAAAGATGTAATAACACGATCTAATGAATTATTCTTACTCTTTTCAATATTATCAAGTAAAACATTAATACTCTTCTCACCAAAGCCTTCTATGTTCATTAATTGTTCTTTATAATCTTTTAATTTATAAATATCTATTACATTCTTTAAATAGCCTAAATTAAAGAATATTTCAACAACCTTATCACCCAATGTTTCAATATCCATAGCACCTTTAGATGCAAAATAAATAATACTTGCTCTAATTCTACCCTTACAATTTTTATTCAAACAATAGTGATTAGCTTCATTCTCAATTCGTTTTAATCTACTTCCGCATTCAGGGCAAAATTCAATCATCTTAAAAGGTACACTGCCTTCTTTTCTTCTACTTAAATTAACCCCAATTACTTCAGGAATAATTTCACCAGCTTTTCTAACTGTTACGAAATCACCAATTCTAACATCTCTATCAAGACAGAAATCTTCATTATGAAGAGTAGCTCTTTGAACTAGTGAACCTGAAATCATCACAGGAGTAAGCACAGCATTAGGTGTAATATTACCAGTTCTACCAACAGTATAAATAATATCTTTAAGTTCAGTTTCAACTTCTAATGCTGGGAATTTATATGCAATTCCCCACTTTGGAGTTCTTGCAGTGTAACCAATACGATCATACAATTCAAGTTCATTAACCTTAATTACAACACCATCAGTATCATAATCAAGTTCATCTCTCTTATCCTTCCATTCATCCAAATAAGCTAAAATCTCATTTGCATCTTTGCATAATCTATAATGAGGGTTAACATTAAATCCTAAATTCTTCATAAATTCTAATGCTTCAATTTGAGTCTTAATTCCATATTTTTCAGGATTAACAACAGTATAATCAAAAGCATCTAAATCTCTTTCTTTGGTAACTTTATAATCAAGTTGTCTTAGAGATCCACCTGCAGCATTCCTGCAATTCTTAAACAGATCTTCACCCTTTTTCATCTTCTCATCATTAAGCCTATTCAAAGTAGATCTAGACATATATACTTCTCCTCTGACTTCTAAATCAATATCTTGATTTAGAACCATCGGAATAGTCTTAACCGTCTTTAAATTACTAGTAATATTCTCACCAACACTACCATCGCCTCGAGTTGAACCTAAATTAAACATACCATTTACATATTTTAAATTAGATGCAATACCATCAATCTTAAGTTCACAGACAAATGTTGGATGGAAGGGAGCTAGTTTTGATGCAAAGTCAATAACTTCTTCACTATTAAAAATATCACCTAAGGATAACATTGGTTGTTCAAAAAAAACACTCTCAAATTTTGAATTAGCAACATAACCAACTTGCTTAGTTGGTGAAGTAGGATAAGCAAATTCAGGATAAGCTTTTTCTAAATCTTCTAAATCTCTCATCAAACTATCATATTCAAAATCAGAAATAGATGGATTATCTTCTTCATAATATTCTCTTCTAGCTTCGTTTATTCTTTCAGTTAAACGATAAATCTCTTTACGAACATTATTCTTATCCATTAATTGCCTCCTATTAATTTATTATCTTATTTTTTTCTTTATTGCTGGATGTAACATATCAAATGTCTTAATCACTCCTTGTGAAGTAAAACAAATCTTACCAATCCAACCTGCTTCATTTCTTGTTTCAAGTGAAACAATGATACCATCTCCATAAATCTTATGATTTACAAAATCTCCAACTTTATAATTCTTATCACCATTTCCTTCTTCTACTACTTCTTCAACATATTTAATTTCTGACTTTTTAGGTTTTTGTCTAACCTCATCAACTTGACTGATTTCATCATCATCAAAATTGATTTGGCTAATTCCATAATCATCATGTTTTTTAATTGATGAAGTTTGCTTCTTTTTATTATCAATACCTAAAAAATCAAACAAGAAAATAGATTGAGCATTATTGATTTTACTACCATAAAGAATCCTACTTTTTGCGCTTGTTAAAAAGAGTTTATCTTTAGCTCTTGTACAAGCAACATAAGCAATTCTACGTTCTTCTTCCATATCCACATCTTCAAACCGACCTAGATTAGGGAATAATCCATCTTCAAAAGCAATAACAAATACTGCTCTATATTCAAGTCCTTTAACTGAGTGAACAGTAGAAATAGTAACACCATTCTTATTTTGTCTTTGACTTTGAAGCTTATCATCAGACAAAATTGCTTCATCAAAAGCACCCAACAATTTATCACGTCTTGCTGCAATTTCACCATTATCTTCAAGATTAAGTAAAATTGATCTAAATTCTTTAATATTTTCTAATCTTTCTTTTTCATCTTCTTCATCTTTAATAACACTTAAATAATTAGTCCTATCAATTAAAGTATCATAAAGATCAGGAAGTGGAGTAACATCAAGTAATCCATCAAATTCAAAAATCATATTAAAAAAATCTGTCAATATCTTCTTTTTATTATTTTGAATCATTTCATTTTGTAAGATTGATTCATATAAACCTAATTTACTAGCTTTCTTAAAATCAATAATCTTATCAATAGTAGTTTTACCAATTCCCCTTGCTGGTTCATTAATAATTCTTCTAAAAGAAGTAACATCATCATGATTAATGATTAATTTATAATAAGCAATTAAATCCTTAACTTCTTTTCTTCTTAAATAGCTAATGCCGCCATAAATTTTATAAGGAATTCCGTTTTCAACAAATCCCAGTTCAACATTTCTTGATACAGCTGTATTACGATATAAAACAGCAATATCTGTTGCCTTATATCCTTTGTTCATAAGAGATGTAACATTATTAATTACATAATTAACTTCTTCTTTTTCATCCTTAAGTTGAGAAATAACTACATCAGTAGATGAACCAGGAATATCAGAATATAATTTTTTATCTTCTCTATCTAGATTAACACTAATTAAATTGTTAGTTCCTTTTAAAATCTCTTGAGTTGAACGATAATTCTTCTCTAATAATACTGTCTTATATTCAGGGAAATCTTTTTTAAATAATTTGATATTTCCATAATTAGTTCCTCTAAATGAATAAATAGATTGATCATCATCACCAACAACAAATATATTTCTTGTTTCTTTAGCAAGTAAAGAAATAATTCTATATTGAATAAGATTGGTATCTTGGAATTCATCTACTAAAATATATTGAAATTTCTTTCTATATATTTCTAAACAATCCTTATCTGTTATGAATAATTCATGAGTCTTGATAAGCAAATCTTCAAAATCTAATAAATTGTATTCCTTCATCAATTTCTCATATTCATCAAAAACAGCTAGTTCAATTCCTTGTAATACCCCATACTCATCTTTAAAGCATTTATAATTATTGATTGTTTTTCTAAAATATTTAGCAGTATATCTTTTTTTATCGAATTCAAAATTTCTACTTAACAAATTAGCTGTTGCTTCATTTATTATCTTTAATTGGTCTTCTTCGTCCACAATTTCAAAATTACGATTATAGCCTAATCTTGTTATTTCACGTCTTAAAATACGAGCACAAAGAGAATGGAAAGTAGAAATAGTAAGCTTATATGATTTATCGCCTACTATTTCAACTAACCTATCCTTCATCTCATTAGTCGCTTTATTTGTGAAAGTTATAGCAAGAATATTAGCTGCTGGAATTCCCGATTCAATCAAATAAGCAACACGTGAAGTAAGTGTACGTGTCTTACCTGTTCCTGCACCAGCAAATACCATTACTGGACCATCGATAATTTCTACAGCTTTCTTTTGGGCTTCATTTAATTTATTGATATAATCGCTCATTGTAGACTCCTAAAAATCAATTACGCAAAAGCAAATAAAGATTATTTATTTGCTTTGAAGGAAGACTTTAATGAAACAATACGGTTAAACACTAATAAATCATCATTAGAATCTTTATCAACAGCATAGTAGCCATCTCTAATGAATTGGAAGCGATCAAGTTCATTATATTTACCATCTTCAACATAACCTTCAAGCTTCTTCCAACTATTTTTATTAATGCTTTCTAAGAATGTTTCACTATTAACTTCACCTTCAATTAATGGTTCAAATTGATTGAAGACAACACGTCTTGCATGACTTGCTTCAACAAATCCAATTGTACCATTAGGTTTTCTTTCATTGAATCCAGACCCACTTAATGTCTTAACATCATATGTACAAAGAATAGTATCAATATTACCATCTTTATCATAGATAACATCATTAGCTTTAATGAAATAAGCACCAAATAATCTTACTTCTAAACCTAAAGCAAGTCTCTTGAAATGCTTATCTGGTTTTTCTAAAGCAAAGTCTTCACGTTCAATATATAAATTCTTTGAGAATGGAACAACTCTCTTACCAAGCTCTTCATTTTCTTGGTTGTTTGCTACATTCAAATATTCAACCTTTCCATCTTCATAATTAGTAATAACTACTTTTAATGGATTAGTTACAGCCATAATTCTATTAGTCTTTAATTTTAAATCTTCTCTAATAAAATGATCTAACATATCACCTTCAACAGTAGAATTAATTCTACTTAGACCAGTAGAAAGAATAAATGCTTTAATTGCACTTGGTGTGACACCTCTTCTTCTAAGTCCAGCTAAAGTTGGCATTCTAGGATCGTCATATCCAATTACTTTTCCACTTTCAACAAGAGCCTTCAAATATCTCTTACTCATAATAGTATTAGTAATATTAAGACGACCAAATTCAATTTGACGTGGCGCATAAGGTTTATTATCACATACACCTGTTTTTCTTACAACCCAATCATAAAGAATTCTATGATTATCATATTCTAAACTACATAATGAATGTGTAATACCTTCAAATGCATCTTGTAAAGGATGAGCAAAATCATACATAGGATAAATACACCATTTATTACCTTGACGATGATGCTTAATATTAATGATTCTATATAGAACAGGATCTCTCATATTGATATTAGGATGAGCCATATCAATCTTAGCACGAAGTACTTTTTCTCCTTCTTTATACATACCATTCTTCATATTTTCAAATAATTCTAAATTCTCTTCAATGCTTCTATTACGATAAGGAGATTCAATACCAGGTTCAGTCAAACTACCACGATATTTACTAATATCACTTTGACTCAAATCACAAACATAAGCTAAACCTTTTTTAATTAGCTTAATAGCAAGTTCATAAGTTGCCTCAAAATAATCAGAGCCATAGAATACATTCTTAGGATGATAGCCTAACCATTCAATATCTTTCTTTATCCCTTCAACAAATTCCTCATCTTCTTTTGCTGGATTTGTATCATCGAATCTTAAATTAGTATAACCATCGAAACTCTTTGCAAGCTCAAAATTAGTGATTAATGCTCTAGCATGACCAATGTGCAAATAAGCATTTGGTTCAGGTGGGAATCTAGTAATAATTTCTTTTACCTTTCCACTTTCTAAATCATTTATCATTTCTGTCTTAATGAAATTAGTAATTTCATTACTAGCTTCATTATTTAAATTGTTATTAATATTTTCATTCATAATTTTGCCCATTCCTTTATTTAATAACCTTTATTTAATAACCTTTATTTGTTTAATATCTTCTTTTCTCACATTAGCATAATTAGTATATAATCTAATAAATTCATTCTCACATTCTTTTAAATATTTATCAGAAAAACTAATAATAAAAAGCAATATATTTTTAGTATCAAGACTAACTGCTGTTCTCAATGTATCTGATGTAGGAGAACCAAAAGGACCAACATTATCACAATATACTGGAATATTACTAATATTGATTAAACCTCTTCCAATACCTTCATATATATCATCACTTCTACCTATTCTAATAAAAACATCACCTTCGATTTTATCTAAATCTAAAACAGCAACTGATCTATTTAGATTAATTGATAATATATTACCTAAATCAACAGCATTATTTATATAATATAGTCCATTCCCTTTAGCAAGTCTTCTAAGTAAGCTCTCACAAGCTAAACGGTATCTCGATGGGTCTTTTCCTAATTTCTTATATCCATCTCTTCCTTCTTTGATGCATTCAAGATTAATTACTTTTTCTAAATCCATTCCATTGTATTTATCAATACATTTCTTTATTTCTTCATTAATCCCATTAACCATACTTTCATCATTTTCTATTACTTCAATAGGAAATGAATAAGCTTGTACATTAAAAGAAGTTAAAATATTTAATATTTCTTTAGATATTTGAATATTTATGTTTTTATTATTTTCATTTTGCATTTTTATTATCTCTTTTCTTAAATAGATGTATCTAATAGTAGATTTATCTAGTAATAGATTTATCTAATAGTAGATTTATCTAGTAATAGATTTATCTAATAGTAGATTTATCTAGTAATAGATTTATCTAATAGTAGATTTATTTTCATAAGTTTATCAATAATATTATTATATTCACTAACAATACTAATTCTCTTTAATTCTTCATTCTTTTCATTAAGTGCATCAAGTCTCTTGTTTATAGCAATCATCTTAGCTTCAAACATCATTACACTATCTTTCACATTCATTCTATCAACACCATAATCAATCAATACTTTGGCTTTTCTCTTTTCATTTTCATAATAATCTAGACGTTTATTTAGATGTTTAATCTCATCTAGATTATTAGCATAATCACCAACAACTTTATAATTGATTCTTAAATCATCAATAGCTTTACTATATTCATTCTTCAAATATAATAAATTCTTAAATGAATCAAGCTTCTTCTTCATATTAAAGTTATCAATTTCAAAATCTTTAATAATATCAGTCAATTCATCATCTTTTTTATCCATAGCATCAATCAATGAATATTCAATATCATTTAAATTAATTAATTTTTCATTAATTAATTTAATTCCATAAATACGACTAATATCATCTTCCATCTTATTGTTTTCTTTCACAAAAACAACTTCATTCTTAATTCTATCTAAATATAATTCCTTAACTTCTCTTTCATTATTGTTAATTGAATTAATAATATTATCTATTTCATCAAGCTTCTTATTATATTCCTTTTCAAGTTCGATTCTCTTATTATTAGATAGAAAATCAAGAACCTTCTTCTTAGCATCTAAATCAATCTTCAATGAATTAATTGATGTAGTAACATCACCATAAACTATATTACTTTCATCATTCAAAGCACTTAATCTATCATTAATGACATTTATATTTTTAATTACTTCATCAATTTCATTATCAAGATTATTATTCTTCTTAATATAATCTTCCTTGATTTCGTTTAATTTATTATTCAATTCTTCTTGAATATTCTTTAAATTTTCAATATCATCTTTAAAACTATTATTTAATTCTTCAGTAAATTTTGATTCTTCAATACTTCTAGGATTTACTTTCTCATAATATTTATTTTCTTTATAACGAGCTAAAGCATAGAATTCATTGCAAAGCATCATAATCTTTGCATTTTCTAATAATTTAGAAAATTCATTAGAATCAATTTCACTAATCAATCTAGCTTCATTAATTGCATTAGCATAATATTTAGCCATTTCATTAATATCATTATTATATAATTTAAATGCATTATCAATTGATGTTAAAGCGAGCTTAGAATTATATTCTTTCGCATTATCATTAATTTTATCAATCATTTCTTGATATTTTCTGATAATTTTCTCTTTATATTCACTAGCAATTCTCTCATCAAGATATCTCTTATCA
Organism: Bacilli bacterium; assembly: GCA_017450215.1. Classification (GTDB taxonomy): domain Bacteria; phylum Bacillota_I; class Bacilli_A; order ML615J-28; family CAG-698; genus RGIG3506. The sequence goes on from JAFSVH010000111.1 coordinate 15,399, forward strand.
TCAAGTTCAATTTCTACAACATTATCATTAATTGTATTTTGAATATCAATAATTAAATTATTAATTTCTTCTACTTCAATTTGAAGCTTGTTGAAGGAATCAGCGAATTCTTCGTTTTCATCATCCCCTTCAAGATGATTATTATTGATATTATTAATATAATTCTTCAAAATAATTACAGCTTTTTCAAGCATGCCATTACGTTTAGTAATTTCATCTTTATATATTAATGACTGCTTGTAAAATTTATCATAAGCATTATTATAATAAATATTAACTAATTGAGAATTTAATTCAATTTCACCATCTTTTACTTTTCTAGTATATTCTTTAATATCATTAATTTCATTTTCAATTAAATTAATGAAATAATCACCATTTAATTTCTTTAATGATTCAACTAAATTATTTGTCTTTTCTCTTAAGATAGTAATTTGATTCTTCAATTCATTTTCATTTTGAATATGATTTTCTCTCTCACTAACTAATAAAGCATCCATTCTAAGTAAGGTATCATTATCAATTTTACTTCTTAAAACAATTGCTTCATTCTTCTGGAATGATAAACTATCTCTTAATTCTTTATTTTCTCTTCGTAAATCATCCCAATCTTTTTTACTAACAACATTCTTAGATTCACGATAAGACTCAATCTTTATTTTATCAAGTTCATCTTGAATAGTTTTAATTGCTTTTTCTTTTTCTTTTATTTTTTCTTGATAATCATTACATTCTTTTTCGTGTTCATAAACTAAATCATTAATCTTTACAATATAATCAAAAGCACTAGCTTCATTCTTTAAAACATCATTTATGAAATTAATAGCAATATCACTAATATTATTATTTAAATCTTCTTTAATATCTTCCTTTAAACCAACTTCAAAATCTTCATTTTGAATTGTTTCATTAATCTTAGACAAGAATTCTTCAACTTGATAATCACTGATAATCTTATTTTTTAATTCTTGATCCAATGGAGCTATTTCATTAAGTTTTAAATCTAGACTATTCTTTTTAATTCTTAAAAGTAATGAATTAATATTATTCATATTAGATGCATTATTAATTCTTTTCTCTTTTTCTAGTTCAGCCTTTAATTTTTCATTTTCTAAACTTAATTCATTAATCAATGCTTCCTTATTTTTAATTATTTCATTATTTGAACTAAGTTCATTCATTTGTCTAATAATGATTCTATCTTTTGCAAGTCTTTGCTCTTCAAAGACTTCATCTTTTAAATTCTTAACTTCATCACCTTCATATTTCATTATCTTTGCATCTTTTTCATAAGATAATGCTTCTAATGATTCAAGTTTGAATTTTAATTCATTATATTCCCTATTTATTGATTCAGCTTCTAATGTCTTATCATTCAAATTCTTCTCTAATAAAAGAATTCTTTCATTAATTGAATCATTTTGGATTGATAAATTATTATTCAATTCTTCAAGTCTCTTAATATCATTCTTATATGAATTAACTTCTTCTTCAAGTTTTATCTTTTCAATATTTAAACTATCAGCTTTTCTAATAAAAGACTTAAGCTTATCTTCAAGATTTTCATCTTTATAATTACTTAATTCTTCATTAATTTTATCAATTTCTAAATTCAAATTATCACGTTCTGAAGCCAACCGTCCAATCACTTCAAATTGATTATCACTTTCTTCTTTCAACTTCTTAATTTCTTCACTTTGACTTTTTACAATCCTAGCAAGACCACGATTCTTTTCTTCAGATATTGATAAATACATTTTTAATTCATCTATATTACCTTCATCCAAATTAGGAAGTTCATCTTGTAAGCTATCTTGATTTGAATTATTGTATTTATTATATTTATTATCTTTATTCTCTTTTTCATCTTCAATATTCAATTGTTCATTTATTCGTTCATTTGAATCATTCATACAAAAATCCCCTCCTTATTTGATATTTACTCTTAATTTATTCTCAAGCCGTCCAGTGCTTAATAATACCAATTATCAATATAATAACAGGAGCAATTAAATTAATAATAGCTATTATTTTCACAAGCCAACCATAAAATTTTAGTGCTTTTTGTTTTTCATTTTCATCATTATTAACTTCATTATTAACATTGACAATTCCTTCAATTTCAAAAAATTTCTTCTCACCAATAGCAACTTGAGATATAGCTAGTGGCATCTTAGAAAATTTCTTTTTATGAGCACCATTATAATACCTAACAACATTATTATATTTTTTATTAAATTCTTTATTAAGTTCACTTATCTTTTTATGATATTTACCCTTACCATATCTTACAAATTGTAAACTTAATCTTTTCTTTTTATTAATTAAACCACCAATTAAAACACAACCTATTGATAAAACTAAGGAAATGCCTAAAATAATTTTTTCAATATTACTTCTTGTACTAAAGAATGCTATCTTTTCGCCTAATAGGAATAGGGAAATAAAGAATGAAATGATAGCAAATAAAAATACGTAAAACTTAACTTTTGCAAAATTATTATGTAATTTACTAACATTCTCAAAATGACCCATTCCAACTAATTGATCATTTTCAAGTCTTTTATTAATTTCTTCTTTCCAATTTTTAAAGGAATTATTAATGATTCTTTTTCTAGCAAATCTATTCAATCTCTTTGAACCATTAGGTTGTCTAATACAATCACCAAATCTAATAGATTCACCTTTAAGAATAATGTGAAAATCTTCAATTGATGTAACGTAATTATTTTTAATATCATCATTAAACAAGAATGGATTCTTAACTAATGCTTCACGAAGTAAGAATTCTTTTTCCTTATCATTTTTATCATTTTTATCAGTTTTATCATTATTATTAATATTTCCAGCAGTATTTTGATTAATGCTATTGGAAATATTCTTATTAGCATCAATTGATTCAATTGGATTTTGTCCATAATAATTATTTACAATAATTGTTTGCTTTGGTTGATTTAAATCATTTATATCACTATTTACACTATTTACAACCTTTGCTTCTTCAACAGTTTCAATTACTTCACCTTTTTTAAAAGCAACTAAAGAAGATTCCATTTCTTTCTTTTCTTCTTCAGTTAATTCGAGTTTTATATCGCCTGTTGCAATATCATTGAAATTATATTCTTTAATCTCATTCTTCTTCATAGGATCACCCCACAAATATCAAATAGATGCTTTAACTTATCCCCAATTAATGGAATATTAAGAGTTAAATTTGATAAAAAGCCTGAGGCAAAAAAAGTAGTATTAAGTGTTGCAAATGGAACAATCAACACAAGTCCTAAAACAAAACCAGTAAGTAAGCCAACTAAACCACCCAATAATCTACTCCCTCCACCGAAGGATGATGATTTTTTCTTTGTAACTGTATCATTAACATTTATATCTTTTTCAATTTTTCTATCCATCTTCTTTGTTTTTCTAAATAATAATGTATTAAAAATAATTGATAATACTAAAAAGAAAACCAAGAATATAAGTCCACCAATGAGCAAACTCTCAAATGTATAATAACTAAAACCGAATAAAGTAAATATATAATTAACTATCGATATATCATAAATAGAATGTAAGTCAACAATACTAAAAATAGCAGTTTTAATTGGTTCATACAAATATAAGCAAGCAATGAAGGAAATAAACATAGATAAAAAAGCAAATAATTCTTGCTTCCATCCTCTAATGAAACCCATCACAAAACCAATTATTATAAAAATATATAACATGTATTCAAAAATCATATTTCCTCCTTCCTCTTCTAATGTTTTAATTTATTATTTATTTATTATTTATTTGTAATCTCTTTAAAATATCCACTAACTGCAATCATAACTGCATTATCAGTACAATATTTAAAGCTAGGGAAAGTAAGTTTAACTCCGTCAATCTTACTTACTGCATCCGTCATCTTTTCTCTTAAACCTCTATTTGCAGCAACTCCACCAGCAACAATAATATGCTTTGCATGATAATCTTTACATGCTTTAATAGTTTTATTTACTAAAACTGAAGTTACACTATCTTGGAATGATGCAGCTAAATCATTAACATCATATTTTTCATTCTTCATATTACATTTGTTAATGAAATTTAACACACCAGACTTAATACCAGAAAAACTAAAATTGTAATCATCCATATTTTCATATACTGGTAATTTATATACAGGCTTACCTAAATGAGCAGCATCATCAACTGGTTTACCCGCAGGATACTTAAATCCCATAACTCTACCAACCTTGTCATAAGCTTCTCCGATTGCATCATCTAGTGTTTGACCTAATATTTCAAAACTATAATGTTCCTTCATTAACACAAGTTCAGTATGACCTCCACTTACAACTAAAGCCATAACTGGAAAATCAAAATCACTTTCGATGTAATTAGCATAAATATGTCCTGTTAAATGATTAACAGCTACACATTTAATATTATTTGCAAGGGCAAATGCATAGGCTGCATTTATACCAACAAGCAAAGATCCTATTAAACCTGGATGTGTTGTTACTGCAACTAAGTCAATATCTTTAGCAGTCATATTTGCTTTTTTTAAAGCTTCTTCAAATACAACAGTTATCTTTTGAATATGCTTTCTACTAGCAACTTCAGGTACAACCCCACCAAATTCTTTATGAATATCTATTTGTGAATAAACTATACTTGATATTACTTCTTTACCATCTCTCACAATGGCAACAGCAGTTTCATCACAGCTAGTTTCTACTCCTAAAACAATCATTATTTTACCTCAAACTCTCTAACCATTAATATGGCATCTTCTCCATCATCATAATATTGCTTTCTCCTAGCAACATCTTTTAAATCAAACTTTTTATATAAATTAATAGCACGATTATTACTTTCTCTCACTTCTAAGCTAAGTGCAGGTGCTTTCGCATCAATACATAAATTAATAATAAAATCCATCATAATATTACCAAAGCCTAAACCCTGATATTCTTTCTTTACATATAAATTCATTATTTCAATTGTATCATGAATTAAAAGACCAAAATAACCACCAATCTTACCATCAATTTCAAGAACAATAAATTCACTAAATGGATCAATTTCTAATTCTTGAATAAAGAAATCTTCTCCCATTGAATGACCAAATGCTTCTATTTCTCCTTTCACAATTGAAGCAATGTCATCTTTAACCATTTTTCTAAAAAGGTAATTCATAATTATTAAATATCTTCCCTCAAATAATTAGGTTCTAAAGCATGAATATTTGTAACTTCTTTTCTTAAATAATCATATTTGCAAATATTAATTGGAGAAATATCAATTTTATTATTATCTAATAATAAATCAGATGATAAATCAAATGATTTATCAGATGATAAATCATTTATAATCCCTTCAAATTCTTGATTTAATAAGAATTTTTCATCTTTAATTATTTCTATTTTACCATTCTTAACACTAAATATTTTAGTGTAACTATAATCCTTCTTTGCCTTTAACATACAAGCAAAAATTCCATCTTTATTTAAATAATTACTAAAAAGTAAATCAATTGAACTGATTGTTGATAAAGTGATACCTAAAGACCAACTGAACATCTTAACAACAGTCATACTAACTCTTAAGCCTGTATACATTCCAGGTCCTCTTCCGCATATAATTTCACTAAAGTCTTTAACTTCTAAATTATTAATCTTTAGTCCTTCTTCTATTTTCTTAAGTAAATTATCCGAATGATTATTCTTTCCTTCACTTATACTTTCATATATAATTTTATATTCATTATTTTCTTCACAAACAAAAGCAATATATAATATTTGTGAAGATGTATCTAATATCATTTTATACATAATTCATCTCTTTTTCTTAATTTCTTCTTAATTTATTAATAAGTTCTTTTGCCTTATCACCATATCCTTTAATAAGTATTCTCCTCTTATCATCACCTAAATCTTCAATAAAAAGACTTAAATATTCATCTGGTAATAATTCTTTTATATTTTCTGCCCATTCAATAACGCACACGCCATCAAGTTCAAAATATTCTTCTAATTCAAAATCACTAAATGGATTGTTTATTCTATAAACATCCATATGATATAAAGTCAATCTACCTTCATATATCTTCATAATAGTGAATGTTGGTGATGAAACAATTGATTTAATATCTAGTCCTAAAGCAATACCTTTTGTGAAAGTTGTCTTACCAGCACCAAGGTCACCATTTAAAGTAATAAGTAAATTAGGATAAGATGCTTCACCAACCATCTTTCCTAGTTCAATCATCTCATCTTTTGAATTAATAAATAGTTCAAAATCATATTTTTTTCCCACAAATTCCATAAGGCGCTATTTCTCCTTATAACATATTATTTAACCCATTATAGCACAAAGATGTATATTTGTTAAGTGTAATAATTAAGTATATTTTAAGATGGTTTTCTAGCATAAATTAAAAAGCTGTAATCACCTTAGATTTACAGTTTATACAACGGACAAATAGGGTAGAGGAAAGAAAATATTTCTTTGCCCCTCCCGTTGCACCGTACGTACGGGTCTCGTATACGGCGCTACATTTATATTTATCACAAACTACCAAGATAGTAGGAAAGAGGATTGACTAGTCCCGGTCTATTC